>CACJUL010000003.1 GCA_902596585.1 uncultured Prochlorococcus sp. | reverse complement strand
TTGGTCCCATTGGAATTCAAGTCCTGCTTTAGCTTCTTGGAAGTTACTTAAGAATGGAGTTGAAAATAAAATTGTAGGGATAAGAAGAAATCTAAAAATTCTAAATTTTAAAGTAGGTTTCTTTGTTTTGTTTAACATTGATACAACTATTTTTTAAAGGTTAATCGATTCTATCCAAATTTAGAGAGGAAAAATTATTCTGTTAAGGTTAGCATCTGTCTGACCTTAATTTCGAGGCTCCTCTTAAGTATGGATGCTTTACAAGATTTTTTGAAGGTAATAAAACTTGTGCCATTATTCTTATACAAAAATCGACATCATTAGGTACGTACATTTGTTGACAATCTAAAAATGCTACTGAATCAAGTCCATTACATTTTCTAGCGATTGAAGCAGGGAAACAAGCATTTAAGTCTTTTGTCGCGGAGAATGTAATGGCTAATAAATTCGTTTTAATAATATTGTTGCGCGAAATTAATTCATCTATTAATTCCACTACAGCCTCTTCTATTTCTTTAACAGAATTACCACTTGCTGTTGTTGCCCCTCGAATAAATGTAATTTTATAATCATCTTTCATTTTAATTAGGGCTTATATAACCAAAGTACTTTATTTGATGAATCAATCTCAAAAAAGATATTATTAAAAAGTTTTTCGATAATTTTACTTCCAGGAATTAATCCAAATATTTTCTTTTTTTTCTTTCCAAATGTTAAGGGTTTAATTTCAGGATCGATATTGACCATTTTAGCAGCAATTTCCCGAGCAACAAATTCGTCCCCTACTGCATCAACAAGACCTAATTCTTTTGCTTGTGAACCAGTAAAGATTCTCCCATCTGCGAATTTTTTTACTTCCTCAACAGGCAAATTTCGTCCTTCGGCAACAGCTTCAGTGAATTGTTTATAGCTTTCATCTATTAGTCCTTGAAGTAATCCTCTGCCTTCCTCACTTAAAGGTTTATCTGGAGAAAGTATATCTTTGAACACGCCACTTTTAACAGTTTCGAATTTTATGCCAATTTTATTTAATAATTCAGATAAATTATTTCCTCTTATAATCACTCCAATGGATCCTGTAATTGTTCCTGGATTAGCGACTATTTTGTCAGATGCAACACCAATGTAAACCCCCCCAGACGCAGATATGTTTCCAAAACTAGCAATAACTTTACATCCTTTATCTTTTAGTCTTTTAATAGCAGAATATATTTCTTGGCTATCTCCTACCGTTCCCCCTGGAGAATCAATTCTCACGATTAAAGCAGGAAATTCTCTATCCTCGATTTGTTTAAGAGCTTTAAGGACAGAAACTCTTGTTGAACTTGTAATAGGCTCATCAATTACAATACGAGCCATTCTTTTTTTTGACTTTCGTCTAAAAGGCCAAATCATTCTTTTAAGGTAAATACATAAAACTACTTTAAAAAGATTATCAGCAGACCTAATGAATTCAATCCTAAATTGGTTTTTAATGATACTCCCTTTCGCACTTTGGGGTACTTCTATGGCGGCTATGACGCCCTTAGTTTCTAGTGCTGGGCCGGAGTTTGTTGCCTCCTTAAGATTACTTCCTGCAGGGATTCTTGTTCTTATAACAACATATTTGTTTAAAAGAGATTTGAAAATTTATAGGTGTGATTTGAAGTGGTTTTTTGTTTTTACTATAGTTGACGCAACTTTTTTTCAGTTATTTTTAACATATGGTATTGAAAAAACTGGAGCAGGTCTAGGTTCAGTTTTGATTGATTCTCAGCCTCTTTTAGTAGCTATTTTAGCAAGAGCGATTTTTGGGAATTTAATCAATCCAATAGGTTGGCTAGGCTTACTTTTTGGCCTAGGAGGGATAGTTTTCTTAGGAGTTCCACAAGAATTATTAGAAAATTGGTGGTTAATGACTGATAAGTCTATAAGCGATATAGCTTTTAATTATGGAGAACTTTGGATGCTTGCAGCTTCTCTCACCATGGCACTAGGAACAATTTTAATTAGGTTCACCTGTACTAAAAGTGATCCTGTTGCGGTTACGGGTTGGCATATGGTTTTAGGGAGTGTGCCCTTAATCATAAGACATTGCTTACAATCAAATTTTCAAGTAATTCCAAATTGGTCAATATTTGATTGGGGACTTATGTCATTCGCAAGTATATTTGGCGGTGCAATAGCTTATGGATTATTTTTCTACTTCGCAAATAATAAAGAAATAACTGGATTTAGTACCCTTGCCTTTTTAACTCCTGTATTTGCTCTTCTTAGTGGAGGTGTTTGGTTAGATGAGAGACTTACTATTGTGCAATGGATAGGAGTGGTTTTCGTTCTTGTCTCAGTATTTTTTGTTAGCCAGAGAAGATCGTTATGGGAAAATAAATCCACAGATACTACTATTTAATTAATCCCCTGATGTGTAGGTTTTAATAATGCGCATTGTATTGATAAGTACTCCAATCGGCTTCCTAGGTAGCGGCCAGGGTGGAGGAGTCGAACTAACTTTGAATTCCCTAGTTTTCGGTTTGCTTTCTTTAGGTCACAAAGTTGATGTAATAGCACCTAGAAATTCTAAGTTATTAAAAAGTAATGAAAAAGCAAAATTATATTTAGTTGATGGTGAAGGTCAAATTAGTTGGCAACATCAAAATTACAATTCTCCCGTAACTATTCCAGACAATTCTCTTCTTGCGGAAATGCTTGAAAAAGGATTATCCATAGCGAAACAATCAGATGTAGTTTTGAACATGTCTTATGATTGGCTTCCGATTTGGATGACTTTAAATTATGAGACACCAATTGCACATATTATCAGTATGGGTTCTGAAAGTTCAGTAATAAGTAATTTAATTTCAAAGGTTTATGCCAAATATCCATATAATTTTGCTTTTCATTCAAAAGTACAAGCTAAAGATTATCCATTTATAAAAAAGCCCATAATAATTGGGAATGGTTTCAAATTAGATGATTATAATTTTCAAGCTTCAGTAAAGGGACCCTTGGCTTGGGTAGGAAGAATAGCTCCGGAGAAAGGTTTAGAGGATGCAGTTTATGTTGCAAATAAACTTGGCGAAAAAATAAATGTTTGGGGATTGATAGAGGATAAGACCTATGCCTCAAAGATAGAACAATCATTTCCTAAGGGAGCTATAAATTGGATGGGTTTTTTGAAAACCGATGAATTACAAAAAGAACTTGGTAAATGTAGAGTGTTGATAAATACTCCCAAATGGAACGAAGCATATGGGAATGTTGTCGTTGAAGCTTTAGCCTGCGGGGTACCAGTTATAGCTTACAAAAGGGGAGGTCCTAGTGAAATTATTCAGCATGGGCAAACAGGATATTTGGCTGATCCTGATGATAAAGAAAGCCTCCTATCTTACGTAGAGATTATTGAAAAAATAAGTCGCAGAAATTGTAGAGAATGGGTAGAAAATAATGCCTCATCGGATATATTTGCTAACAAGGTTGTGAACTGGCTTAATAAAGTAATTAACGAATATAAGTAAATTAATGTAATCAATGATTCTTATTAACTCAAGAAAAAGATTTATAACATCATTGATTGTTTTAGCCTCAGGGGTAATCATATTTATTTTTGATTTAGGGAAAACAGGACTGGTGGATGAAACTCCTCCTTTATTTGCTGCTGCAGGGAGAGCAATGAGTGAGTCTGGTGATTGGTTAACTCCAAAAGTTAATGGGATGTTTCGTTTTGATAAACCTCCACTCATATATTGGCTTATGAGTTTTTTTTACTCATTACCGAAAAACGAGATTTGGGACAGTTTAGGAACTCTTTCAGCAAGACTTCCTTCAGCCTTAGGATCATTATTCTTAATGATGATGATTGGAGATACATTGTTTTGTTGGCCACAAAAGGGCGATAGGCAATTCTTTACTCCAATAGTCGCATCCTTAGGTTTCGCTCTTTCTCCATTGATAATTATCTGGAGTAGAGCCGCTGTAAGCGATGCATTGTTAACTGGGACATTAGGGATTAGCCTTCTTTTGTTTTGGAGAAGAATGGCAAGTAAGAATAATGATCAATGTATCTCGGCATGGGTATTTTTAGGCTTTGCAATTCTGACTAAAGGACCTGTTGCTTTTGTTTTGGCTGCATTAACGATTATATCTTTTTTATTTTGTCAGAAGAATTGGGAAAGATTGCTTTGCAAGATTAACCCAAAGAAAGGAATCCTAATAACAATCCTAATAAGTATTCCATGGTATATCTTAGAACTCATAAAAGAAGGAAAGCCCTTCTGGGATAGTTTTTTTGGCTATCACAATTTTCAAAGGTATACATCAGTCGTCAATAATCATGCAGAACCGCTCTGGTTTTTTTTATATATTATGTTGCTTGCTTCATTACCATTTACCCCTTTTTTATTTCACGGCATATTTGAGACTTTTAAGGACTTCTTTAAAAGTTCAAGAAAAAATAGTATCGTTTCTGAAAGCCTTTATACATTCTCTTTATGTTGGTTAATATCGGTTTTAATCTTCTTTAGTATTTCTGCCACAAAACTACCAAGTTACTGGTTACCAGCGATTCCAGCAGCAGCAATTTTAATTAGTCATAGTTTTATTAGCTTAAAAAATTCAAAAAAAAATTATCTTTATTTGTGGATTCCTAGTATTTTTATTTTATTTGGGATCTCAATAGTATTCTTTTTCTCAAATTCTTGGTTAAATTTAATAAATGATCCTGAGATGCCTAATCTTGCATCCGAACTAATAAGCTCAGGGATCATTTTTAAAGCAAAATTATTTTTCTCTTTTTTTGCACTTTTTACAATAACTTTAGTCTCTCTCAAATCTAAAAATATTTTTCTTTATCTTCAGTTTTTACTACTAATTGGACAATTTTTTTTGATGTCGCCAATTAGAAAATTAGCAGATACTTCTAGGCAATTACCATTGAGGGATATCTCAAATTTAATTTCTGATATTCGTGAGGGGAGGGAAACTTTAGCAATGGTTGGTATAAGAAAACCTTCTTTACATTATTATTCAAGGCAAATTGTTTTTTATGAACCAAATACTAAAGAAGGATTAATTAATCTTTCAGATAGACTAGACAATGATAGGAGATACAATTATGAGGATCAACCCAACTACGATTACAAATCTTTATTGGTCGTTATAGATGATTATTCTTCTACTAAATTGCATTGGTCAAATATTAATCATCAAAAATTAGGAGAATTTGGAATTTATAATTTATGGCGTATACAGAAAAGTGATTTAAATAAGTATGCAGATTTCTTAGAAAATAACGGATATGAACTCAACTGGGAAAATAGAGAAGTTGAGAAATTTTAACAAAGCTTTTTTTTAAGAATAGCGTTTTTCAGGTCATTAAGGCTGCACTTATTGGGAATTTCAATTTCATTCAAATCTTCGAGTAATTCGAGATCAATAACGGAATCCTCTGCTAGAAAACTAAAAACTTCGTTGATACTTATGCCCATATCTTGGGCCATTTCTGAGATTAGCCTTAAAGTATCTCTCCTCACAGAAATCCTTAGATCTAAAGGAATATATTCATTTTCAGGATTTGCTGACTTCATAATCTAAATCTTAAGACATTATGTATTTATCAGGACATTATCTTTACAATTTTCATCAATTATGCGTATTCATCATCTTAGTTAAATGCTTTCAAAAGAATTTTTAATAGAGGTATCGTGACAATTGAAATTAATGTTGTGGTAAAAAGTATTTTCGAAGCAATTTTTTGTTTCACGTCATAAGCTTCTGCCATTAAAATTGTGGATATTGCCGTTGGGGTTGCTGCCTGAAGTATTACGGCTGATGATTGATAGAAGTCAAAATTTAAAAATTTGCATATTAAAAAAACAATAAAAGGAAGAATAAATAACTTTAATAAAATTGAGAATTTAATTTCTTCATTAAGATCAAAAAATTTACCCTTTTGATTTGTGATTATTCCTAGCCTAGTTCCCACAATTATTATTGCCAAAGCGATAACTATTCTTGCGGGTATCCAAAGGTAGCTGCCTAATATCTCATCTATATGAAAAAGATAAGCCAAAAGTACACCAATTATCCCTCTTGATGCTGGACTATTTATCAATGCGTTTAATAAGCCTTCCATCTTTGTGATGTTCTCATTTTTGGCTTTTTCTTGAAGAAAAAAAGGTCCAAATATCCAAGCAAATAGGGTTGTTCCTAAGTCAAATCCGATAGTGAAGTTAATAGTATTCGAAGGTAAAAGAGCTATTGCAATTGGTATCCCAAGAAATGAAGTATTACCTATTAGGCCTGCTAACTGCAAAGTATAATTTGGGAGCCTTTTTTTAAATACTGGGAATATATTTATTAGAATTATCAAAAAACAAATTAGGGTGAATGCTAAAACTGCACTTCTAACAAGGTTTATATCTATACCTTCCTTTAATAAAAGACCCATTACACTTAATGGAATTCCAAATTTTATTAGAGGCCTTGCGATATATTTAGAAATCCTTGGATTCTTTTTACCAAGAAGAAATCCAAAAATTAAGAAAGGGATAATATCAGTAAAAAGTGAGTAGATAGTATTAATTAAATATTTACTAAGGCAATATTAACTTGCGATAGCACAGTCAAAAAGTTTTATGAATTGATAAATCAAATTATTTTCCAAATTGCTTTATCAGGAATTGAAGGAGATTTATTTAAGTCTTCTGGTTCTTTAGTTAAAACTCTCCAAGTTGGAACTCTACAAGTAACATACGCAGGACTTTCAATTAAAACCCCTGGTTTCTCATCAAAAGTACAAGTGAACCCCTCTTTCCAAAATCCTCCATTATTAAGGCTACCTTTAAACCAAACCCAGCATTTTGAAGTTTTCAAGATTATCTAAAAATTTAATTTTATAATAAAAAAAAATTAATAAATATCCAAATAATTAAACACTATTAAGTTAATTATTGCTAATTTTAAATTTTGAAAAATATACTTTTGAGATTAATATTAAAAGATTTAAAATTAAGGTAATCAAATTAGCGATTAATATTGGTAAGGAAGAAATTTTATAACCGTAAATAATCCAAGACAATACTCCAATTACAAACATTATTAAAGTCGTCAAGGAAACATCATCTGCCTTTTTTGTTTTTAGAGTTTTTATTAATTGAGGCAAAAATGCAGCTGTTGTTAAAATCGCTGCAAAATATCCAAATATGTCTACATTCATAAAGTTTTAAAACTTTTCTTTAATTAAATCAGATAAAAATCCTAAAGGATCTCTCATGTTTGATGAATATCCCAGTACATCACTAGAAAAAAATTTATAAATAACTTGATTTTTATTATTTAGTAAAAAAGAAGCTCCTCTTTGGGGAAGGTATTCTTCATCAAGAATATAATCACACCAATTTTGGATTATTTCATTCATGTTATTTAATCGAAATGTTGCTAATTCAAACGGTCTTAAATAACCATCTCCGAAAACCTGTCTAAAGGAATTTCCTGAAACTCTAAGAAAATTCAAAACGTTAACTTTGTCAAAATCTGAATAGATTTGCATTGCCTTACGGTCCCCTGTATAACCTCTTATGACTTCTTTTATTGTTTTAAAGGAATTTATTCCAGACAGCATTAAAAGCATATTGAACCAACCACCTAATCCTATGTCTAAACCTCTTGATAATTTTAGATTTTTATGAATTTGGTTATCTGAAACAACTATTAAATTATCTTCACTAAAGCCAGTGAAGTTACAGAATTTTTCTTTACCTTTTTGGTTGCCAATAGCAAGAGCAAAAATATCTAAATTTTTATCGTGATTATTAGCTATGAAATTTTTCAAATTTATTGCATATTCAAAGCTATCAAAATCTCCCAATAAACCAAATAAAATGACTAATTTGAATTTTTTATCGCCTTTAAAGTTATATTTATCAACGAGATCATTGATATCATTTTGAAATTTGTCAGTCACAGTGTTTTAATGATTTTATAAATTATTCTCAAAAAATTTTCTTACCTTAGTTAGTATAAAATTTTACTTGAAAAAGTTTTTAAAGAAATTAATTTAGTGAATTTTAATTTTATTATTTTAATGTAAACATTTTGAAGTTATGACTGTAGGAATTTATTACGCAACTACAACCGGAAAAACTGAAGACGTAGCTGATCGTCTTCATAACTTTATTTCTTCAGCAGAAGCACCTAAAGACGTATCTGATGTGGATGATCTTTCGGAGTTCGAAGGCCTTGATGGAATCATCTGCGGTATCCCTACTTGGAATACCGGTGCAGATGAAGAAAGATCGGGAACTGCATGGGACTCAATCTTAGAGGAAATTAGTGAACTAAGTTTATCAGGTAAAAAAGTTGCGATTTTTGGTTTAGGAGATTCCTCCACTTACACTGAAAATTATTGTGATGCTATGGAAGAACTTCATAGCTACTTCATTAAAGCAGGTGCCGAAATGGTCGGTTACGTAGATAAATCATCTTATACATTTGATGAATCAAAAAGTGTCATTGGTGAAAGCTTTTGTGGATTACCTCTCGACGAGGATAGTGAATCTGATTTGACTGATTCACGTCTTGAAACATGGGCTTCTCAATTAAAGGGCGAAATTCCCTCATTGGCATAGTCTTTCATAAATATTGATTTTCCAATTTGTAACATTTGTTCTTCCTTAATATGTTTTATTTACATAAGTAATTAAATCTGTAAAGAACATTTAAAAAAACATACTGATTTGGAATAAGTTCAACTTGCTGTTTATTTAAATCAAGTGTTACAAACTTACGGAAAATCTGATGTCACCTATGACTGGTACGCAGGGAATTCTGGTGTTGTTGGTCGTTCAGGTAAATTCATAGCAGCTCATGCCGCCCACGCAGGCCTAATGATGTTCTGGGCAGGAGCTTTTGGATTATTTGAATTAGCCCGTTACGACGCCAGTATTCCAATGGGTGCACAGAAAGCAATTGTTTTGCCTCACCTAGCGGGCATTGGAATTGGTGGCATTGAAAATGGTGTTATTACAGAACCATATGGAATTGTTGTAATTTGCACATTACATCTAATTTTTTCAGCAGTTTTGGGTGCTGGGGGATTATTACATTCCAACAAATTTGCAGGTGATCTTGGAGACTACCCAGAAAATAGTAAGCCACAAAAATTTGATTTCGAATGGGATGACCCAGATAAATTAACTTTTATTCTTGGTCACCATCTTATCTTTCTTGGGCTTGGAGCAATTATGTTCGTCGAATGGGCTCGTATTCATGGAATTTACGACCCAGCAATAGGATCTACAAGACAAGTTATTTACAATTTAGATATTGCCGCTATCTGGAATCATCAATTTGATTTTTTAAAAATAGATAGTCTTGAAGACGTTATGGGAGGACATGCTTTCCTGGCTTTCCTAGAAATAATTGGTGGTGTTTTCCATATTTGTACTAAACAATTTGGAGAATATACAGAATTTAAAGGAAAAGGATTACTTGGCGCTGAGGCAATCTTGTCATACTCAGTAGTTGGAGTTTCTTATATGGCTTTTGTCGCTGCTTTTTGGTGTGCTTCAAATACAACAATATATCCAGTTGAACTATATGGAGAACCTTTAAAGCTTCAATTTGAATTCGCTCCTTATTTTACTGATACAGTAGATTTAGGTTCAGGAACGTATAGTTCAAGAGCTTGGCTTGCTAACACACATTTTTATTTAGGTTTCTTTTTCTTACAAGGTCATCTTTGGCACGCACTAAGAGCAATGGGATTTGACTTTAAGAAAATTGGTCAAGCTTTTGACAATATTGAAAATACAAAAATTACTCAGAACTAATTTAATCAAATAAAAAACCTCTCCTCTAACTGGGAGGTTTTTTTTTGTAGAATTATCTCACTTATTCAAAAAATTAGTGGGTAATCTAAAAATTAATTGTAAGGGGATTTTCAAAAAGGCTTATGAAAATCGTTACACCTGGCAGAATGACTTTCATGGTTACCAAGGTAAATGTAGTTTTTTTAAAAATGATAATATTCACGAAGGTGAATTTGTATTAGGTAAAGATTTTAAACCTATTATTCAAAATATAGAAGATGAGAAAGTTGTTAAAAGTATTGCCTCTCAGTTATTTGAAGTGTGTATTCATAGGTTAAAAAGAGAATTTGAATCAGTGCACTCAGAAAATAATTTTAATTTACTTGAAAATTCTGAAAGTGGCATTGAAATGATTGTTTCAGGTAAGAATCAAGGAGATAAATATAGGGTTAAAAATAACTGTATTAATATGGTCTACAGAAAAATTCATGGAACTATAATAGAAATTTTTGTAGAAGAATTTTTAGATACAGGAACAGGTTCCCTTAGTAAAAAATACAGTAGTCAACAAATCGATCCAGATACACTTGAGATAAATTCTCAAAAATTGAAATACGAGGATGAATTTATAAATATAGGTGAACACAATTATTGGATATTAAATTCGAGGACAATAAAATACTTAAACCTAAATCAAGAAGAAGAAACACAAAAGTTTGTTTTTGACGATCTATGCTTGTTAAATTAGGTTTTTTATTCAACCAATCTAAACCCTTTATCAAGGAGTTTTTGATATAAAAGTCTTGCTCTAAAAGCTAGAATTTGCTCTTCATTTTCATTACTAATTACATGAAAATAATTATTATCTAATTTATTTTTGCTAAAACATACATTTGCTTCTCCTAATCTTAAAGTCCAGTTCTCTTCTTTTGCTAAATGTTGATTAGGGCCAAGATCCCAAGGACACTTTTCAGGATATTTTTCTCTTTTAGAACCCATATGATTAATTTAACTACCCAAATATTAGTAAAAATTTAAAAGTATGGCTACGAAAAATAGTTGATAACTTTTTCATAGAGTTGTTTTTAAAAGCAATGCAATTAAAAATTTACTCTTTGGTTGCTATTAGACAATAAAATGGGTCTTTACTTAAAAAATTAAAAATATTAAGTGCTGGTTCAGTAAATTTTTTGATAATTTTTGGCTCATTAAATCCGTTTGTTATTAATACTTTTCTTACATATTTAACTCTCTCTTCCTCAGTAGAAGAAGTCCATATATTTGGAGCTTTATGCCAAAATGCTCTGTTTGAAAAAGCAATAATAATCTTGCCATTTTTACTCAATATTCTTGCAATTTCTTTGGTTAAATTCTCTGGATATTGTAAATATTGCCAGGCAGCCACCATTAAACAATAATCCACACTCTTATTATTAAGAGGAATTTCTTGATTTGAATTAAAATTTTGTATCCAATAATTATCAAAAAATTTGTTTTTTTCTAGTTCTTTCTTGTTTAACCCATGCCCAATTACTTTTTTATATTTTTTATCCTCCGGCAAGTAACTATCCCAACTCGACATTAAATCAAGAATAGTTGAATTCTCTGAAATTTCATTTTTATAAACATTTGATAAATATTGCCTAAAATTTTGATCTAAGTGATAAACAAATTTGGGTTCAGAATAAAACTCTTCATCATTGGTTTCATCAAGTTTTTTTCTTTGATAATTATTTAAAACTTCCAAAACCATTTTTAATAATACTTTAAATTTAGTAAAAAGATACTCAAATCGCGCTTTGAATAATCTATTTTGCTTTTAATTAATAAAGATTTTTAAAAAAACTAGACTTCTATTCAAAAAAAGTTAAATTATAAATTAGTAAATTATTTAATAATGATTGAATTCAAAAGGGGTAAAAAAAATAGATCTAAAAATTCCCTTTTCAATCCCTATAAGAACGGTATAAGCGCTTACGATATGACATATCTTTCATCAAAAAAAGTTTTAAAAACTAAAATTTTTAACCTACAAAGTGATTCTCAAGAAAATAATTTAGCTGCATAAATATGCCTTATATTAATATTTCTACTTCAGCAAAAATTGAGGATAAGAAAAAAATACTTGATGAAATTTCCATGTTAGTTTCATCTCTAACAAATAAATCTAAAAGATTTGTTATGGCTAAATTAGAGGCTGATTCCGAAATGTATTTCGAAGATGAGAGCCCTTGTTGTTTTATAGAGATTAAGTCAATAGGTTCTTTAAACCCTTCGCAAATGTCAGGGCAAATATCAAATTTCATTTATGAGAAAATGGGAATTCCAATTGATAAGATTTATATTTCTTTCGAGGATGTGCCTGCTTCAATGTGGGCTTGGAATGGAAGAACCTTTGGTTGATAATAGTTTTTTGGTATTAATTAAATGGAAATAAATAATTTATTAGATTTAAATAGTTTTAGGTCAGCGCCTCAATTAAGCAAAAAACAAATTAAAAAATTATCAGAAGAGCTTGAATATAATATAAAAAATGCCGATTGGATAACAATAGGAATAATGGCGCCTTCTGATTTTGATGCTATTTCGTCATTGCAATCAATTTCTAAAAAATATTCCTCAATTAAATTTGAGGACCTTCGATCCCTTCACGCATCAGGAAGTGTTTTCTTAAAAGGTAATCAAAAAACTGGAAATGTTTTTATTAGATCAGAAAAAGGTCTTGGGGAGGGGATTTTATTGACTTGTCAGTATGACGAAGATTCTAAAGAATCTGATACTTATGGACCTTTGCCACTAGATTTTTTTCTTAATTAAATATTTATAAATATTAAAAAAATAATATTTAATGCCGAGAATTTAATAGTTCGAAATTTATTCTCGAAATTATCCGTGATTATCAAATTTTTTAATAGACATAAGTAAATTTTTCTTTATGATGATTTAAAAATTTAATTAAGGGTAAAAACAATATTTTTTAAGACAGCTTTGCGCTTCTTTTTAAGAGGTTTTGTTATTATATTTAATGTTAATGATCTAAATTTTTAGACTTTTTAATTAGATGTTTTTTCAGGATATAATTCAAAACTTAAATAAATTTTGGGCTGAAGAGGGATGTTTGATAATGCAACCATACGATACTGAAAAGGGTGCTGGGACTATGAATCCCCATACTTTTTTAAGAGCTATTGGACCAGAACCCTGGAGTGTTGCTTATTCAGAGCCATGTAGAAGACCGACAGATGGAAGATTTGGTGACAACCCCAATAGGGCTCAACATTACTTTCAATATCAAGTAATAATTAAGCCTTCACCAGATGGAATACAGGAAAAATATTTAACATCTTTGGAGTCTCTCGGAGTTAATCCTAGAGATCATGATATAAGATTCGTTGAAGATAATTGGGAGTCACCGACTCTTGGTGCCTGGGGAGTTGGTTGGGAAGTTTGGTTGGATGGAATGGAAGTCACTCAATTTACTTATTTCCAACAATGCGGCGGTTTAGATTGTAATCCAATTCCTATTGAAATCACCTATGGATTGGAGAGGATTGCAATGTTCTTGCAGGATAAAGAAAGTATTTGGGACTTAAATTGGAACAAAAGTCTAAAATACAGTGATATTTGGCTTCAATTTGAGAAAAGTCAATGTTCTTATAACTTTTCAGACTCTAGTCCTGATAATCTCAGGAAACTATTTGAAATTTATCAAGATGAAGCAAATTCTTTAATCCAAAATAAATTAACCTATCCCGCGCTTGACTTTGTTCTTAAATGTAGTCATACTTTCAATCTGCTTGATGCAAGGGGTGTTATTTCAGTTACAGATCGTGCTCAATATATTGAAAAGATTCGAAAATTAGCCAGAGAAGTCGCATCATCATATGTTGCGGAAAGAGAATTATTGAACTATCCACTTTTAGGAAAATAATATTAGAAAAATTTTTAAAGATGGAAAGTAAATGTATCAAAAGTTACACTAACCTGAAGCTTATATTCCTAATTTTTTTGGTTACTCCCGATACAGTATAGGTACCCGTTTTATTCGGGTTTACTTTAGTGTGAGGTAAAATGAAACTCTTCCAACAAATGTTGGTGGTTGGTGCATCTTTGGGCTTTTTAGCTCCAATTTCTGCTCAGGCTTCCAATATTGTCGACTTAGAAGAAATGAGTAGCTACTCGCGTGGCAAAAAAAGTTCTTTGAAATTCGACAGCAAAACATTTACTAATCAAATTAGTAAAGATACTGCAAGCCTTAAAAAATCTTCGAGGCTTGATAGCAAAACATTTATTAACGAAAATACTGCAGTACTCAAAGGGCCTTCAAATGGTTTTGAAGTTGAACAAAACAAATTTGAAGCTGGTAGCTTTTCAGATACTACTTCTCTTGATGGAAAAGCTGTAATGTGGATCGGTGCTGTCGATGGAGGCGGTGAAATAGATCAAAAAGATTCGACTTCAACAGGTTATACATACACTATGAACTTGAATACAAGTTTTACTGGTGATGACAACCTTTATGTCAGACTTAAGACTGGTGAGCAAGGCGATATTTGGAAAGCTAAACCTACATACCATATAGAAACTAAGGATAATAGTGACGCTTTCGAGGTAGATAAAATCTGGTATACATTCTCTCCTTTTGATGACAGAATTACAGCTTTTGTAGGCCCAAGGATTGAAAATTACTACATGTATATCACTCCTTCAATTTATAAACCAGGAGCACTTAAAGCGTTCAAACTTGGTGGAAATAGTAACTTTGGAGCTAGCACAGACGTAGGTGCTGGATTTAAGTTCGAACTTGATAACGGATTAGGTTTTGCTTCCAATGTGGTTGATAAAGGTGCTGATTTAGCTAATGGTACTTTTGCTCCTGGTAATCAAGTGAAGTGGGATACACAAGTCGCTTATACCACTGACAATTGGCATGTCTCAGGAACTTTATCAAATGCACGAAACTGGACTTCGCATAGCTATAACGCAACCACGAAGGGTGCGCAATCTGCCAGAGACTCTATTGGTACTGCTCTAAGGGGTTATTGGATGCCAGATGAAACGGGCACTATAATACCTGAAGTTTCTTTAGGCTATGACACCAAATCTTACGGAGGAGTATTTACTGCTGGTAATACCACAGAAGCAAATAGTTACTTTGTTGGACTTACTTGGAAGGATGTTTTCCTAGGTGATGACAGAATTGGTTTTGCATTCACACAACCTCTTGCTGCTACTGAAGTTCAAGGTGGAGGAGCAACTGGTGAAGTTGATCCACAACTTTGGGAACTTTATTATTCATTTAGACCAAATGATTCAATGGAAATCACTCCTGCAATATTTGGTGGCAATGACGTCTTAGCAGATAATGATGACGACATCTTTGGTCTTCTTCTTACATCAAAGTTCAAATTCTAATTATTAGTTCTACTTGAAAACTAATAATCTATTAAAAAACACCCTAAAAGGGTGTTTTTTTTTACTTTTTAATTAAATTTACCAGCAATTCTCCCCTTCACCGATAGGTATACAAACACTTGATTCTGCAGCTTCATCTGCCAATTCTTGCGCTCTCTTATCTAATTTAAAATCAGCATCTATTGGCATATCAGTGTTCCATTCCTTTAAACCTCCTAAATCATTCTCTGAAGCTTTTAGGTTTTGATTTTCAGCAGATGAGATGGCTAGAGCACTGGTTGCAGCTAAAAATATTGCAATTGAGCTTCTTTTTGGCATTACTATTTTTTTTAGTTATTGGCCTAATTGTAGGCCTTTAAAAAATGTTTTTCTATTTCATGTATAAAATGATCCATAATTAACTTCCAAATCTTCTTAAGAAATTAGAATATGATTTAAAAATAAGGTCAACTTCATCAGATCTACCATATTTAGTAAGTAAAGATCTTGCCGCGGCATCTAGATCAAATAAATATTCTCTTTCTTCAATACTTTTAACATAACTTTCAATCCAACCAATAAATACTAATCTCTCACCAGTAATTACCTCTTCTACTGAATGCAAAAATGTACTTGGATAAATTATTATCTCCCCTGCATCCAGCTTGAAATTTCTTTCTGAGTTGAAACTCTCAATTGATAATGCCCCTCCTTCATATTCATCTTTGCAATTTAAAAAAATAGTAAAAGATAAATCTGCTCTTCCAGATGACATATAAGCATTATCAATATGACGTCCATATTTCATTCCACTTGTAGATTTAGTGAAGATTGTTCCATGAACCTTTTTGGGCAAAGCGAAACTCTTAATTAAATCATTACTAAGAATTTTTTTTATGATTAATTCAGAAAACTTTTTCGATAAGTCGGAATCTCTTCTAAGTTGTAAATTATTTTTCACCTTAGCGGCATGCTTCCCAGCAGTTTGTTTGCCATCTTCCCATAATAGTTCTTCTTGATTTAGATTTTTTCTAAGAATTTCTAATTCTTCAGAATTCAATAGTTGATGAGTTAAATAATTCATTTTTGATATAAAAAATGATACAAATTGATGTATAGAAATTCTCTTTGAGAGGTCTTGTTATGAAGTTAGATATAAAGTAACCATAGATACTATTTTGAAAAAGTGCAAAATCTAAAAAAACTATTTTATTCAGCACTAACATTTACATTTTTATTGAATTTTTATATTCCCGTTAATTCAACAGAAAAAGAAGTCAGAGTTTATTCAGGTAGACATTACAATACTGACAGGCAAGTATACAAAAAGTTTTCAGAAGAAACAGGAATAAAAGTTAGGCTTATCGAGGCTGCGGGCATATCTTTACTTGAAAGATTGAAAAGAGAGGGAAAAAATTCTCAAGCAGATTTAATATTGCTAGTCGATGCCGCAAGAATTACTAATGCAGCTAAAGCTGGATTGCTTCAAAGTTTAGATTCAAAATCTTTAGAAAGTGATGTTCCAATAGGGCTAAAGGATAAAAATAAAGAATGGTATGCATTAACTAGAAGAGTAAGAGTTATTGTCGCCAATCCAAAAGTTGTAGATGTTAGTAAGATTAGTGACTATACAGATTTAGCTGATCTATCTTTAAAGGGAAAAGTCTGTTTAAGAAATAGAAAAAGTCCTTATAATCAATCTTTAGTTGCTAATCAAATAGTTAACAAAGGTGAGTCAAAAACTAAGGCGTGGTTAAACGGAATGATTTCAAACGTTTCGCAACCTTTCTTTCCTGGGGACATATCAATAATAAGAGCTGTTTCTAAGAAAAAATGTGGAGTAGGTATTGTGAATCATTACTATGTTGCAAGAATGCTAGCAGGTGTTAATGGGAGAAGAGATTCATTATATGCAAAACGAACATTGGTTATCACTCCAAATCCTGCCCATGTAAATATTAGTGCAGGTGGAGTGGCTAAATTTGCAACAAACAAAAATGAGGCTATTAAGCTCATTGAATATCTTGCATCTCCAAAGGGAAGTAAAGGTCTTGCTGCTCCTACCTTTGAACATCCATTAAAAGAAGTTAATCAAAATCCAATTGTCAAAAACTTTGGAGAATTTATTCCTGATCAGGTTACTATAGAGGACCTTGGACGAAATAATTCTCTCGCCATAAAATTGATGAAAGATGCAGGGTGGGATTAAAAATTACGATAATGGGATAGAACATAATTTTTATTTTAATATGTGAATACTTATAAATATAAGGAGAGGTGGCTGAGTGGTCGAAAGCGAACGATTCGAAATCGTTTAACAGGTAACTGTTCGTGGGTTCGAATCCCACCCTCTCCGTTTTTTTGAGGTGACATGTGGTGCCATTAAGTGCCATAAGGGGACACTTTCTCTTTGATATCAACAAAATCTCTAAAATTTAGGCAAAAGTTGGTGCACTAATTGCCATGAATTGACATTGCATGGATTTTAACGCCAAGGAAAAATTAAGTAATATTTTCCTTTTAATATCTAGCAAAAAGGTATTTATTTTTGGCAGGAATTCATGTGAAACACCCTTAATGCAGGTCTACGGTCAACTCTCCAAGTGCTTTCTATTAGTGATGAATTAATTTGTGCACGAGCAATAAGTGGAATGGATAATATTGAGATTGCAAGTGCAAAAGTTGCGGCAGGTTGAGCAAGTTTGATAAGGGTTTCTTTGTCCATGAGGATTAAAACATTTCCCAATAGATAGCATTAAAAAACAATAGAGGAAAGTAAGTTAGACACATGTAAAAACACATGTAAAACGACTGAGAAACACATGTAAAACGACTGAGAAACACATGTAAAAACACATGTAAAAACACATGTAAAAATCACAAAACGATTTGGTTTTTGTGCCAATTAATGCCACAAAGTGTCAAATGGAATTACACCCTCTCCGTTTAATAATCTTCCTGTAAAGTGCTATGTGGGCAATAATGTAGTCAAAATCGGTTTTTAAAGAAGTTGCTTGTCCTATATAGTCCAATCTTTACCAGTGTATGCCTGAATGTGTTGGTGGATGTGTTGGTGGATGTGTTGGTGGATATTTGATTTACGAATTATGTGTTGGTGGATTCCTCAAGATCGCTTGTAAATAATGGGTTTGTTCAGATTCTTCTGGAGGTAAGTAGGTATCATCTTTATTTGATTTTCTTCTCAAAATCTTTAAAAGATGATTGCATTTGCCCTTTGTTTTCTATGGGGTCATCTTTATCCAATCCTCTAATTTTTCTCCATCTGGAATACATATATCCAAGATATATTCCTTGCATGAAATTCTTTGCTCCATTTTCTAATAAATTCTTTGAAAATTTATTATTAAATTTTCCACTTTCTAATAATTCTTTCTGCCAGTTTATTTTTTCTGTCATTGCTGTTGCTGTTCCTCCTGTATTTTTTTCAGTCTTTCGTATTCAACATGCAGAACACCAAGACGCCATGCATCTTTTAATCCTTTTACACCTCCAATTAGGAGTTTTGCATCAGAAGGTGAGTGTGACTTCATGTTCAAGAAGTCTTTCTGCCAAGACTTATCTTTTAGTTTATCTGCTTTTTTATCATCCTCATCAGCACCTTCATTATCGCCTAATTTACGCTTACTTTCTGAACGATAATTATATAAATATGCTTTTTTAGGTTCAATTTCTATTGCCTTTGTGTAGTCATCAATTGCTCCTTGATAATCTCCTAATTTACGCTTTGAATCTGCACGCAATCGATAAGCAAAAACACTATTAGGTTCAATTTCTATTGCCTTTGTATAATCTTCAATCGCATCTTCATAGTTTTTTGTTCCTCTAAAAGTCCCTCGACTTATATAAAATCTGGCATCATTAGGTTCAATTTCTATTGCCTCATTTAAATAAATGATTGCATTATTAATATTGCCTTTTTTACACTCTTCCATTACAAGCGTCATGAGTGTAGAAATAGTTTTTGGTTCATTCATTAATTTTCTTAGAAAAATATTTTCTACATTCTTTAAATTCTATTCTTACAGCATAATTATCAAAAACATCTTGTTCAAAAGTTTCCAAATAAGCAATTTGGTTTCCGAAGACCTTTGAGAAACTTACTTTATCCCAATCTGAATAAGCATCTTTAATTTTATTGCATTTAATAAATGCTTGACCTCTTAAAATAAGACTAGATTTAAATAGATAGTTTTCTTTTTTTGTATTCGAAAACTTTTCTATAACCTCATTCAACTTATTAATAGATGCCTCAAAATCTCCAACTAGATATAAACAAAAAGCAATTAATTTTATCTCGACACACGGATCATAAAAATCCTTACATTCATCTTCATCAAAATCATTAGGTTCATAATCTTCTCTTTCAGCAATATTCCTAATTTCTATAATTTTGTTCAAGTATTTTATTGCATCTTGATATTCTTTTTTTTGAAGAAACAGTTTAACCGCTTTATCAAAACTTTTAATAACATTTTCATACCAACAATATTCATCCTTTAGTTCGATCTCTGCAGCATTAATAAATGCTTCTAACGCCTCTTCATATTCTTTAAGTAATAATTTATTCTCTCCAATTTCATCATATATACATCCATTAGGTTTTACTTCAACAGAATGCTCGAGATATTTAATCCCTTCATTTTTGTCACCAAGTCTACAAAGAAGTGATCCATATTCATAACAAGCATCACTATGATTAGGATCAATCTCTACTGCTTTTTTAAAATCATTCTTTGCATCAACATATTCATATCGATAATGCGCTTTTATCTGACCTCTTAATAAGAATCCTTCAACATGATTTGGGTAATTTTTTACAAGTTTTGAATATTCTTCATACGCACCATCAATATCTCTTTCCGTGTATTGCTTATAATTACCTTTTTCAATAAATTCATTCATCTTAGATTTAGGCATTATTAATAAGATTTTAAAAATTATTGAATTTGCAATATGACATTAATGAACTAAAAAAATATAAACTTTTAAAAAAACTTAATTTAAAGAGAATTTAATCTGTTTAAGAAGCAAGATTTCTATATCTAGTAAATTGCGGTTCAAAAAGTAACTTCACTGTTCCAACCGGACCATTCCTGTGTTTGGTGACTATTAATTCTGCTATGCCTCGTTCTTCAGTCTCTGGATGATAAAACTCATCTCTATAAAGCATAATTACTACATCTGCATGTGCTTCTAAACCTTGTGTTTCTCTTAAATCACATAACATTGGACGACAGTTTGCTCTCTTTTCAATATCTCTAGAAAGTTGTGACATAAGCACTACAGGTACATCCAATGCTTTTGCCATTTCTTTAAGATCAAGGACAATTTTGGATAACTCTTTATCTCTAGATTCTTTATTTGGACCATCCATCATTTGTATGTAATCGACTACCACTAATCCAAGTTCTCCTAGTCCTTCTTTTTCTTTAATTTTTCTACTTTTTGAAAGCATTTCTTTAACTTTGATAGAACCTTTATCACAAACAAATACAGGCACTTCTCCGATGCCTTCTATCTCAGAACCAAGTAGACCCCATTCATCTTGTTGTAATCTTCCAGTTCTCAATCTCCCTGATTCGATACCAAGTTCCATAGAAAGGAATCTATAACTCAATTGCTCCTTACTTTGTTCCAAACTGAAATAACAAACTGGTAGTTTATTTGTTTTGGCAACATTTTTTGCAAGGTTCATAGCAAAAGAAGTTTTACCCATTGAAGGTCTGCCCGCTACAACAACTAATGAACCTCTTTGAAGACCTTGTGTCATTGCATCTAAATCATGAAAACTTACAGGTACACCTGTTGAATATTTGCCATATGAACTTTTTTCTATATTTTCAAAAGTTTTTGGCATTATGCTCGCTAAGTTTTTCATATCCTCAGAATTTTTTCTTAAACGAATGCCTTTAAGTTTTAATTGTTTTTCTTTTGAATTACTCATGTTAAATTTTCGATGGAAACTTATATAAGCAAACATAAAATTTAATGCAAAGTTTCTTTGAGAAACTTTATAAATGTGAGGTCAATAAATTTTTCGTCTTAATTTTTCTTCAGTACAGTGTCGTCCAATATCGGCAAGTATTTGGTGTTGGTGGATGTGTTGGTGGATATGTCCTTAACCACTCAAAAATAAGTCCTATATATTCCAGTATCTGCCTATGTATGTTGAAAGTGAATTTCACCCTCTCCGGATTTTTTTATTGTCTGACCGTGTCAGAGGTGTTCCCTTAGATTCAAAATCTTTGTAAAGACCTGTTATAACAACAATTATTGTATTTTATTCTTAAAACGGTGTCTGATCATATCAGGTGAATTCAGACAATGTAGGACCTTTTTAAAAGAAAATGTTGGTGGAAATGTTGGTGTAATTTTACTTATTTACGAGAATACCTGTGTAAGCAAGTATCTGAGCGTGTCCCATGTATCCATCTCAACTGACACCCTCTCAGTAATATTTCTAATCTTTCTATTTCATGGACTAATAATTATTTAAGATCCTGAGAAATCATCACTCTAATTTAATTTCAGATTTTCAATTTTCAATATTCAATATTCAATATAAAGTTTATCTTTTGGTTTAAAGAGAAGTTTTTTTGACACTTTTGTTAGCGGGGATGTCTGTGTTCTTCGGATATTGCATCATGATATGATTTACATATTTGAATAAAAAATTTGGAAATAAAAAAATTCTATATATTTCCAAAACCTTTTTGGAATTCTCTTATAGAGGTAAATATTAGCAACTTGCAAAAAGAATGTTACGAAATTAGAAAAAATATCCCTTCTAAAAACAAAAGTAATTTAGGTCAAAACTCATATCATTCTCCCAACTTATGTAATTTTAAGAATCCGCCTGAGATCTTGAAATTAATGAAACAAATTACTAAACGTATTCAGGCTATACATCAAGAGTCTAGAAGAGAAAATGTTCGATTAGTAGATTTTTGGATAAATATTAATGGTAAAGGAGGGTCTAATGTCCCACATACGCATCCTGGTGCTAAATATTCAGGTGTTTTTTATATTAAAGTTCCTCAAGAAATGAAAGGAGGAAATCTTCTTTTTTTAAAAGATTATAACGAGAGATTTTTGCAATCTGAGGAGAATATGGGATTTTTTAAACAGGGTTATAAATTCCTTCCAAATGACTTACCAAAAATTCCAGTAAAGCCTGAAGAAAAGTTACTAATTGTTTTTCCTTCTTGGTTACCTCATTCCGTTGAACCTAATGATATAGATGAGGAACGAATTAGTTTGTCTTTCAATTATATTTTATTTAGGTGAGGGAAAACATAAAAAGTTTGCTTAGTTGATTTTTTGGAGGGAAATAGATTGTCGACATGAAAAACTTTTCAGGATAGTTCTAAATTATTCTCTAGGGTGGAACTGTTAGGCCTCCATTTCAATTAATAAAGCAGGCTAGGGACTGTGATATGTAACTGTATCAAAAATTGTTAGATATATATTTTCAGAGAAAAATAAAAAAAATGATATCTTAGTAATTGATGTTTTGACTAATGATAACTTTAAAAAGAAACTTCTGAGTTCAGTTTTTACATTATTATTCTTAATTCTTGCCTTTTGCATATTTAGAAAAAAATATGAAATATAAATCAGTAATTTTTAAAGTATTTTTTACTTATTTAGGGGTTTATTTTTTGGCATTAATATTTAAATATACTTATGACCTCGAACCTCTATTTAAAAATATTCAATACCAATATTTAATAGCCCTAAATATTATTTCTATTTTTTTAGGTCTTCCCTTATCAATTGTTTTTGACTTTGTACTAATAAAACTTTTTGGAATATATTATGTTTTATGTTTTTCTCCTGCTTTAACTATTTTAAGTGTTATTCAAGTTCTTATTTTGAGAAAAATAAAATTCAAATTTTCTAGAAATATATTGTTTTTAAAAGGAACAGAAAAAAATAATCTTTATAAATACCTAGAAAAGATTACTTTTAGATCACCCTATATTTTAATAATTAGATCTTTCCCAATAATTCCTCATATTTTGGGAAGTTATATTATTGCCTCTTCAAAAATCAAAAAGAAGGCTATTCTAATAAACACATTTTTAGGATCATTTTTTTATTATATTTTTCTTTTCACAATAATTAGAATTGTTTAGTTAAATTTATTTTTCCCAAAAGGGGTCTGTAGTTAAAGAAACCTTTAACGTGCATTTTTTTTTATTTTTAATATCACTGATACAAGCCCTTACAGTTTCACCATTTACATCTATTTCACAGGCTCCGCAACTTCCTGTAAGGCATCCAGTAGGGATTTCTAAACCTGCTTTTTCCGCAGAAGAAAACCAATCATCACCCTCTGAAACAAATGTTTCATTATTATTTGGCCATATAATTTTTATGCTTTTTTCTTTCAACTTAATATTGATGTGATATTTAAATGTCTATCAAATTCACTAGCAAGTTTATCAATAATAGATTCTCTTTTTATTTTATAAGATATTGATTTTTTAGCTTTTGTTGGCAGATTTTTACTTTTTCTTATTAAATTAATGTATTGATCTCTCCAACTATCATTTTCAAAAATTCCATGTATATATGTTCCTGCAATAGTTCCACCACCATTATTTTCTTTATACCAGCCTAGATCTAAGTCTTTGAAGATAGGTTTAATCTTTGATAAGTTTTGAGTTTTATCTAATTTTGTCTGCCCATTGTGAATTTCAAATCCATTAATTTTTGATTTGCATGGCCATACAGATTCAGAGTTAATCTGACGTGTTAATTTTTTTTCAAAGAAAGTTGTTTTTAATGGTAGTAATCCAATACCTTTAATTTTTTGTTCAGAAAGATTTTTGGAACCCTCTTTAAAATAAGGATCGTCAAGTGTTATTCCTAACATTTGTAAACCTCCACAAATGCCAATAATATTTCCTTTGTCATTGGAATATTCCCTTATATCTTGAGCTAAACCAGAATTTTCAAGAAAAATCTGATCTTTAATAGTTTGTTTACTCCCAGGCAGAATAATAAAGTCATACTTTCTCAAGTTTTGCGATTCTCTAATCCATTCAATTAATATTGATTCTTCATTTTCTAATGGATCAAAATCTGAGAAGTTACTTATGGATGGTAATTTTATTATTCCAACTTTGATATCAGGATTTGTGAAACGTGATTTTTTTTCTAGTAAATCTAAAGAGTCTTCTGGGGGGAATGAATCATTTAACCATGGGATAATTCCGATAACTGGTATTTGAGTTTTATCTTCTATCCATTTTTTCCCTTCTTCAAATAATGAAAGGTCTCCTCTGAATCTATTTATAATTATTCCCTTAATAAGTTTTTTTTCTTCAGGTTTCATTAATTCAAGGGTTCCGATTATTTGTGCAAATACTCCTCCTCTTTCAATATCAGTAACCAAAATGCAATTTGCATTTAAATACTTAGCAACTCTTAAATTTGTGAGGTCTCTATGAATCAAATTCATCTCTACTGGACTTCCAGCTCCTTCGATAATTAAACGGCAATTTGGTTTTTTTTTATAAATAGAATTAAGACTTTTTTTAATTACTTCCCAGCCAGGAATAAACCAATCTTGGTAGTAATTTTTGGCGGTTGTTATTCCTATACTTTTACCAAGGTGAATGACCTCGCTTGTTGAATTTCCCTGTGGCTTTAATAAAATGGGATTCATCTCAGCAGATGGATTAACACCACAAGCAAAAGCTTGAAGAGCTTGTGAATATGCCATCTCTCCACCTTCCCAATCAACCCAAGCGTTGTTACTCATATTTTGTCCTTTAAAAGGTATTGGTTCTTCTCCTAAATTTTTAAGAATCCTGCAAATAGCAGTAACCGTTAAAGATTTCCCTGCTCCACTGGAAGTGCCTAGGACCATTATTGGTTTCTTTATTTCATATAATTTGCCTTCTAAATCCATTAGTAATTTATATTAATTTTGAAATTTATTAATTAGTAATTTGAATTATAATTTGGAAAAAAATTTGTGTTAATTCTAGCCTCTGCTTCTCAATCTAGAAAGAAATTACTAGAAAATTGTCAAATTGAATTTATCCAAAAATCAAGTGACTTTGATGAAACTACTATTCAAGAAAAGAATATATTTAATTTAGCTTTGGAATTATCTTTTCAAAAGGCTAATAATTTATCTGAAAATATTCAAAACTTATCATTGCCCGAAGAATTTAATTATGGTCCATTGGAAATACTTGGGTGCGATTCAATTTTTGAATTTAAAGGAGAAGCTTATGGAAAACCATCTAATAAAGAGGAGGCATTTATTAGATGGAAAAAAATGTCTGGAGAATTTGGATTTTTACATACTGGTCATACTCTAATAATTGGGAATTTTGATTCAACTTCCAAAAATTTTAAAATCACTGAAATAATAAAAAAAACAGTAAGTTCAAAAGTTTATTTTTCTAAGTTGGGAGATTGGGAAATCAAGAGTTATGTAGATACAAATGAACCTTTATACTGCGCCGGGGGATTCGCCTTGGAAGGTATAGGTGGTAAATATATAGAAAAAATAGAGGGTTGTTTCAGTAATGTAATGGGTTTAAGCCTGCCATGGCTCAGAGAAAATTTATACAGATAATAAAATCGAGCAAAAAAAAACCCTATCAAAAGATAGGGCTTTTTAGTTGAGATAGAATTTAATCTAAATCAGGCATTTCTAGAGCTGGTTCACTCTTTCTGTCGATTCCTTTTTCGAAACCAGCAGCGGCTGCTCTAGCACGACCAGCATGCCAAAGATGACCAATAAATGTAAACCATCCTAGGAAGAATTGAGCTGCAGCTAACCACTGTCTTAAGTTAACGAAGTTAACAGCATTAGGCTCTGTAATGATTCCACCAACGGAGTTGATAGAAGCGTTAGGAGCATGAGTCATATATTCAGCAGCTCTTCTTACCTGCCAAGGCTGAATATCATTCTGGATTTTTTCAAGGCTCAATCCGTTAGGTCCTCTTAAAGGCTCTAACCATGGACCTCTGAAATCCCAAAATCTCATTGTTTCACCACCAAATATAATTTCACCAGTAGGAGATCTCATGAGATACTTACCTAAACCAGTTGGTCCCATTGTTGAACCTACGTTAGCTCCAATTCTTTGGTCTCTCACAAGGAAAGTAAAGCTTTGTGCCTGTGAAGCTTCAGCGTTTGTTGGACCATAAAACTCAGAAGGGTAAGCAGTGTTGTTAAACCAGATGAATGTTGAAGCAATAAAACTTGCAACACATATTCCACCAAGAGCATAACTTAATAGTCCTTCACCATTCCAGATGAATGCTCTTCTTGCCCATCCAAAGGGTTTAGTAAAGATATGGAATATTCCTCCAATAATTGCAGTAATACCCACGTAAACATGTCCACCAACAATATCTTCAATGGAGTTAACACCGATTATTGAACCAGCTCCTCCCCAAGGAGATCTAAATAGATAACCAAGAATAACTCTTGGATCTAACGTTGGATTTACAAGTCTAACTTCACCACCACCAGGTGCCCATGTATCATATGCACCGCCAATAAAACACCAGTTTACTGACCATGCTAGAGCACCTACACCTAGAACAATCAAATGATATCCAAGAATATTGGTCATTTGATTTTTGTCTCTCCAATCTGTGGAGAAAAATGGAAAATCTTCTTCAAGTTTTTCTGGACCTGCTAATGAATGGTAAATACCACCAAAACCAAGAACAGCTGAAGCTATTAAATGAACCACACCTGCCTGGAAGAAAGGCATGATATCAGTAACTTCACCACCAGGACCTATTCCGTAACCAAACATAGCAACGTGTGGCATACAGATTAGACCTTGCTCCCACATTGGTTTATCAAAAGTAAAATGATTAACCTCGAAGAGCATCATTGCTCCCGCCCAAAAGACAATAAGTCCAGAGTGAGCAATGTGAGCTCCTAATAAACGTCCAGATAAATTGATTAATCTAGCATTGCCTACATACCAGGCATAGCCAGTTTCCTCAATACTTTGGTTTGGAGCTCTTAATAAGTTATTAAAGGGCGTTTCCACGTGGAAGAACCTCCTCAGGGAATACAAAGTTTTCGTGTGGTTGATCCACAGAAGACATCCATGCTCGCATACCTTCGTTCAAAAGTATATTTTTTGTATAGAAAGTTTCAAATTCTGGATCTTCTGCTGCACGGATTTCTTGGCTTACAAAATCATAAGCTCTTAAATTCAATGCTAATCCGACAATACCAATTGAAGATGTCCACATACCCATTACAGGTACAAATAGCATCAAAAAGTGTAAGAAACGCTTGTTAGAGAAAGCGATACCGAAGATTTGACTCCAGAATCTATTCGCTGTAATCATTGAATAGGTTTCTTCTTCTTGTGTTGGGTCGAAAGCTCTAAATGTTGAACTTTGAACCTTACCATCTGTGTAGATACTTGTATCTTCATATAAAGTGTTTTGAACTGTAGCTCCATGGATAGCGCAAAGTAAAGCACCACCAAGAATTCCAGCAACACCCATCATGTGGAAAGGATTTAAGGTAATGTTGTGAAAACCTTGAATGAAAAGTATGTAGCGGAAGATTGCTGCGACACCAAATGAAGGTGCGAAGAACCAACTATGCTGTCCTAAAGGGTAAATAAGGAAGATACTTGTGAAAACTGCAATAACTGCTGAGAAAGCTAAAGCATTGTATGGTCTAATCCCAACAAGGCCAGCAATTTCAAACTGACGAAGCATAAAACCAATTAGGCCAAATACTCCATGTAATGCAACAAAGTTCCAAAGACCACCAAGTTGTAGCCATCTAACGAAACTACCTTGGGCCTCAGGACCCCATAAAAATAGAAGACTGTGTCCCATGGCATCACCAGGGGTACTTACAGCTGCTGTTAAAAAGTTACAACCTTCAAGGTATGAGCTTGCAACTCCATGTGTGTACCAAGAGGTAACAAATGTTGTTCCGACAAACCAACCTCCAATAGCAAGATATGCACAAGGAAGTAGAAGTAGTCCGGACCAACCAATAAATACAAAGCGGTCGCGCTTCAACCAATCATCAAGGACATCAAACCATCCTCTTTGTGGGGCGCTACCAACTGCGATCGTCATGAGAAATCGTTTTTAGCTTCGGGATACGCAGTGACTGTAACAAAGATTGAGAGTAATGTGGGGAAATTTTTGTATATCTGAAATGCCTTGTAAAGCTTTCCTGACTTTTTTATTAAAAAATAGGTAAGAATACTCCCTTAGTTTGTTAAATTATCTGAACTAAGCTCTAAAAAAAGATAAAAATGAATTCTGACCTTTCTACTTTCGATAAAATCGAACAAAAAATTGGGGGATCAAGAAAGATTTCGAATTACATTATTGGTGGGATGCTTACAATTGGGGGAATTGGTTTTCTCTTGGCTTCTTTATCAAGCTACACGGGAAGGGATTTATTACCCTTAGGGAATCCTTCAACTTTATTGTTCATACCTCAAGGAATAATAATGGGAGCTTATGGTGTAATAGCTAATTTATTAAATTTTTATTTATGGTATTTGGTCTATATAAATTTTGGTTCAGGAAGTAATTTGTTCGATAAATCAACTAAATCTGTAGAGATAAAAAGAAAAGGTTTATTTAAGGATATTGAAGTTAAATTAAAATTCGATGAAATTAAATCAGTTAAATTAGATATAAGCGAGGGATTTAATCCTAGGAGAAGGATTGCTTTGGTACTTAAAGGTAGAAAAAAACCCCTTCCTCTTACAGGAGCAGGCGAACTTAAACCACTTCTTCAAGTAGAAGAAGAGGGAGCGCGGTTAGCTAAATTTTTAGATGTTAATTTGGAGGGTTTAAAATAAAGAAAAAAAATCTTTTAAGAGTTACATATTTGATCTCTTTAATATTTTTGGTGCCTGCTTGTAGTTTCAATAAAAGTATCGATCCAAATTATTATTGCCAAAAACTCAAATTTAGTTGTATACGAAACAATAAAGTAGTTTCTTTTGAAACTTCAAGAGGAAATTTTAAAGTTAAATTGTTTGGTAAAGACAATCCAGTTACAGTATCAAACTTTTTAGAGAATATAAATAATGATATTTATGTAAATCAAAAGTTTTATAAGATAATAAATTATCCTCAAAACAAGTTAATACATGGAGGCGTTAATCCAGACACTCAATTTTATACCGAAAGAAATCAAAATTTGAAAAAAACAGTCCCTCTAATACCTTTAGAGATTAAATTTAAAGAAGAAATAAAGCCAAGATATAATTATCAGATAAAAAATTCTAGTGAAACTGAAGATTTAATTTATAATTTTGAGAAAGGGACAATTGCTATGGTTAAGAGTGGTAAAAACAACTCTTCATCTACTGAATTTTTTTTTGTAACTAATAAAATTCCAGAACTAGACGGAAGGTATTCGATTTTTGGGAAAATTATAGAAGGACTTGATGTACTAGAAAAAATTAGTAAAGAAGATTATATCAAGCAGGTTAGAATATCTAATTAGATTTCTAAAGAATATTTGTTGATTTTCAACATTTCTGTATTAACTCCTGAAGAACGTTTTAGAGCTACCTTACCAGTTCTTGCTATTTCAAGAATGCCGTAAGGTTCAAGTAATTTTTCTAGAGCAACTAACTTTCCAGGATCTCCAACCACTTCAAGCGTTAAGGCTATATCAGAGACGTCAACGACTTTTGCACGGAATATCTGAACTATATCTAAGATATTACTTCTGGTATCTTCTTTTGATGAAACTTTTAGTAACATTAATTCCCTCTCAACAGCTGCGAGATTAGTAAAATCCACAACTCCTAGAACATTAAATAACTTATTTAGTTGTTTAGTCATTTGTTGAAGAGTTTCATCGTCACCTTCTACAACCATTGTTAACCTTGAAATCCCCTTGGATTCTGCAGGCCCCACTGCGAGGCTGTCTATATTAAATCCCCTTCTTGCAAAAAGACCTGAGATTCGACTCAAAGCTCCAGATTCGTCTTCTACAAGAACTGATAATGTATGTTTCATATTTTAATTAGGTTTTTAAATCTCTAATCCATTCATAAGAGATTCTGTTGAAAACAGAAGGATCTTCATCATGTACACAATGTCCTGAATTGGATACTATTTTTAATTTTACCCATCTGTAGAAATTTGCAATCTTTTTACCAAGAAATAAAGGTATGAAATTATCTTTATCACCCCAAATTAATAAAAAAGGAACTTTTTTTGAGGAATTTAGTTTACGTAAAAGATAAGAGGCTTGTAAATTTTCATCTCTTGTAGCCATTCCAATACACATTGCTCTTAGTGATCTAGCTGAGGTTTTTTTTAGCACTGGTTTTGTTACTAAATCTACTAGTTCTTTATCTATTTTATCTTTTTTAAAATAGGCAGAATTTAGACCAACTTTTATAACCCCTAACTTGGTTATTAAAAATAAAATAATCTCCAAAGGAAAAAATATAAAAAATATTTTTGTAAATATATCTTTAATTTTTTTAAATAATGTTTTGTTTGTTATTTTCTTTTTTACTTTATGAATTTGATCTGGCAAGGGCGACGCAATAACTGTTGCAATCTGGGGCTCTAATGAAACAGCGCAAGTCAAAGCGACCAATGATCCAAGGGAATTGCCTATAAGAACAACTTTCTCAGAATTTTTTGGTCTTATCACCTGGTCAATAAAGTCCTTTACTTGACTGCACCAGATCTCATTGTTTAGTTTTTCAATTTGTTTTATTCCAGGTTGATCTGAATCGCCAAATCCTATCAAATCCAAAGAATACGAGGCACAATTCCTTTTTGCAAAATATTCCAAATTACTTCTCCAATGTTTTCGACTAGCGCCAAATCCGTGGAGAAAGATAATTGGAATTTCATTATCTTCGCCAATTACACTCCAACAAATTTTAAAACCATTCCAATTCCAGTAATTAGGGAAGTTAATATTTTCTTTTTTTAAATTATCATTCATTTATAAAAAAAATTTTCAAGATATTTGCATTATCTACTTTTTTAACAAATAAATGTATATTGAATGTAAATTATAGTAATCATTTATTTTTACTATGGCTAAAGAAATTTTTAGTATTGCGGCTGTTTTTTGGATCCTGATTCCAATAGGTTTAGTTGGTGGTGCATTATTATTAAAGTTTCAGGGAGATTGATTCTCACGATTAGATAACAAATTGAGTTATGGTCTACAAGTTAAGTAAATCTTAAATATGAAGATTCTTTTAGTAGGAGCAACAGGGACACTTGGAAGGCAAATAGCAAAGCAGGCTATAGAAGATGGACATGACGTAAGATGCTTTGTTAGAAACCCAAGGAAGGCTTCTTTTCTACAAGAATGGGGTTGTGAGCTGACGAAAGGTAATTTATTAAATTCATCTGATATTGAATATTCATTGCAAGATATTGAAGTTGTTATTGATGCGGCGACCAGCAAGCCAGATGATCCTAAAAGTATTTATGAAATAGATTGGGATGGAAAACTCAACTTATTTAATGCTTGTGAATCTTTAAAGGTAAAAAGGGTAATATTCCTCTCAATACTACATACAGAGAAGTTTAGAAATGTCCCATTAATGGACATTAAGTTTTGTACCGAAAAACTACTTGAGAAGTCTGATCTAGAATATACAATTTTCAAATGTGCAGCTTTTATGCAAGGAGTTATTGGTCAATTTGCTATCCCAATATTAGATAGTCAAGCAGTATGGATGAGTGGAACTCCAACTAAAATTGCCTACATGAATACTCAAGACATGGCAAAAGTTATTGTCTCAGCAGTTAATAATCCAAAAACCCATAGAACAACATTGCCATTGGTTGGCCCTAAAGCATGGGATTCAAACGAAGTCATATCCTTATGTGAAAAATTTAGCGAAAAGAAGGCTAAAATTTTTAGAGTTTCCCCATTTCTGATTAATGTCACTCAGAAAGCAGTTTCTTTCTTTCAAGATTCTTTAAACGTTGCTGAAAGATTGGCTTTTGCTGAAGTAACAAGTAGTGGAGAGTCATTAGATGCTGATATGAGCAAAACCTATGAAATATTGGATCTAAAAAAAGAAGATATGACTTCTTTAGAGAGTTATATAAAAGAGTACTACCAACAAATACTTAAGAGATTAAGGGAGATGGAAGCTGATCTAAATATTGAAGAAAAAAAGAGATTGCCTTTTTAATATTGCAATTTTAAACTTATATAGTATATTTGTACTAAATTAATTTGTTTGATTTATGTCTCTTTCTAAGTCCAAAAATCTTGAACGAAAACTTGATAATTTCGCAAAAGAGGCAAAAAATGAATTAAATAATGTTTGCGGATCTTCATTATGGGAAAGCCTTGGATTTGTTTTTTTTGATCAATTAGAAGATTCTGAAAAAATTGCGAAGGCCAATTTTTACTATGGTCAACTTCAAATAATTAATGAAATTAAATTTTCAATTTAAAATAAATTTTAAATTTTAGGCGTTTAATTTTTCTTAAATTAATTTTGGCCAATCTTTTTCTGATAATATAATTTTAGAAAAAAAATTATTTAATGATTGAAACTTCAGGTGTAATAGAAAAAGAGCAGGGGAATGGATTTTATTTGGTTACCTTAGAACAACCTGAAGGACATCAATGTTTATGCAGAGCTGCTGGTAAGCTTACGAAATTTAGAATTAAATTGCTAGCTGGTGACAAGGTGTTAGTAGAGATAAGCCCATATGATCTTTCTAGAGGGAGGATTACTTATCGAGAGAGAAATTCAGGTGGAGGCAAACCTACAACTAATAAAAATAATCCTAAGAGGAATAATAAGTAAACAATTACAATTAGTTTAGATAATATTTTTTATCGCGTCTTTAAATTCACTTCTTTGTTTAACACCCTGCCATTGTTTCTTTAATAGTTTTTCTTTAAAAAGTTGAACAGTTGGCGTACCATTAATACCAGCTTGTTTTGCAATCTCTTGATCTTTATCAATATCTATTTCAATGCCCAGCACTGCACCATCAAGTTCTTTAATTACCCTTTTTAACTGAGGTTTCAAGACATGACATGGGCCGCAGCTTGGGGAACTAAATATTACTAAGATAGGTTTTTTACTCTCGTGATAAAGTTTCCTTAATGCATAACTGCCTTTTTGCCATTCAGAGTTTGAATCGAATGTATCTTCATTAACTTCTTCTTCATTAAAATCTGATGAATTAAGTTTTTTTTCTGGTTCGGGATTTTCTCTGACTACAGTTTTTGCTAAATTTTTCTCGGCTAACCATCTTTCAGTAGCTAATGCTGCCATGCATCCAGTTCCTGCAGCAGTAACTCCTTGTCTCCACTCAGAATCTACAACATCACCTGCTGCAAAGATGCCTTCAATAGATGTTTCTGGCCTTCCTGATTTGCAAGCAATATAGCCTTTATCATCTAAATCAATTTTGTTGCCTAAGAACTTCGTATTAGGTGTGTGCCCTATAGCATAAAAAAGACCTTTTATATTGATTTCCCCTTTACCTTCTTGAGAGTGAATAGTTTCTATTCTCTCAAGCCATTCAGAACCATTCGCTTTATCAACTTTTGTGTTCCAATGAATTTCTATTTTTGGATTAGCTTTTACTCTATCAACCATTGCTGCGCTAGCCCTTAATTTATCTGATCTAACAATTAAATGCACTTTGCTTCCATACTTTGTGAGATATGCTGCTTCTTCACATGCAGAATCGCCCCCTCCAATAACAGCTAATTCTTCATCTCTAAATTGCGGGGTGGCTCCATCACATATTGCACAAGCACTTATTCCTTTACTCCAGAATTTATCTTCATTTATCACGCCTAATCTATTTGCACTCGCTCCAGTTGCAATAATAATTGAGTTAGATTTTATAGTTCCTTCTAAAGTTTTTAATTCAAAGGGATGTGAATCGGTATTAATTGAGACTACATCACTTTCGTATAAATTAGTGCCCCATCTTTCTGCTTGAGCCTTCATTAGATCCATCAATTCAGGACCCAGTACTCCATCTGGGAAACCTGGATAATTTTCAACAAATGTTGTAGTCATTAATTGACCACCTGGAATTCCACCAGAATTAAATCCTGTTACAAGTAATGGTTGAAGATTTGCTCGTGCAGCATATATTGCAGCAGTGTAACCTGCAGGCCCCGAGCCAATTATTACGACATTTTCTACATTTGAATTTGTCTCTTTATTTTCCATTTATTTGCTAAATTCACTCTTAATAATAATAAATAAACTCAACTAATGAAGGGCGGGTTTCAAGTAATGAATTTATTAATTAATCGTTGACTTCTTGCTCTAATAATTCTTTTAGTTCCTTAGGAAAGTTTAAAACAGAATCTCTTAAATTTTCATTCTTTTCTCCGATATGCAATATCCACTCTCTAAATTCTTCTGCTATTGCATAGCTGTCTTCATATCTTTCTAGAGTATCCATAACAGATATTCTGTTGGTAGCCCAACAGGTCGCAATATCAATTCTTTTTCTAATGAAATTTTCCATTGAAACTTAAAAAGTTGTATATAGATAAACACATCAAACAACAGTTCTATTGTCTAATTAGTTACAACTTTGTACTTCCAAACAATAATTTAATCTTTAATTTATATTTGAATCAATTTTCGCCTTAAATATAAAGAAAATATAAAGGAATATGGTTAAACTGCCTCGCTGTGATTTGCAAGTAGCCTTTCAACTTCTTCAAAACCCTCTTTAGCCGAATTTATTGCAAGTTCTTCGCTAACTTTTTCTTCTGCTATTAATTTTGCAGAAATTTTCTTTAAAAGAGTTTCTTTCTTTTCTCTTAGTGAACTAACAATTTCCTCTTCAATAATTGATTTTATTGCCTTAGAAATTATTTTTTTGTCATTTGCTTCCTCAAATGTCCCCTGAACTAATTCCTGAATAAATAATCGATGCACCTCACTACTCCTTAGAAAGCTTTCTGTTGCATTGATAATTCCTTCAACAAGAGCTTCATCAGGTTCAGAATCATTTTCTGCAAGCTTAAATTCCCAATCTAAATGTCTTCTTTGCCAACCTGCCGAGTGGAGACTTGGCATGACTGTTTGTGAATAAGTATCAACTGACATTTCATAAATTCTCTCTGCTAATTTCTCGCACCAGTCCTTACCATGCTTTTCTAGATTTTTCTGCATAGCTTGCCTTGGAACAGCATGACCACCATGATGGCTGTGGCATACTCCATCAGGACATTCGATTGCTTTTATACTCATTTGATTTTTTAGTACTCATATATTCTAAATAGCTATTTTTTGAAGAAAAGAAAATATATTTTTAACAAAAATCCAAGACTTTTGACTTTCTTCAATTTATATTTAGTATGTTAAAAAAATAAATAAATTGACAAAGATACTTATTCCTTCCGAAACAAGCTCTGGTGAAAGGAGAGTTTCAGCTACACCAGAAGCGGTAAAGAAATTAAAAAGCCTTGGATGTGATGTTTATATTGAAAGTTCAGCAGGAAAATTATCAGGATTTAGTGACTTATCATATAAAGAATCTGGCGGAACAATAATAAACAACTTAGATCAAAAAATTTGGGGTGAAGCGGACTTAATATTTTGTGTTCAAACTCCAACAGAGGATAATTTAATTAAGTTAAAGAAAGGCGCTGTTCTTCTTGGTCTTCTTAACCCATATGGTAATAAGGAGCTTCTAAGGATTATTAATAGTAATAGGATTTCAGCTTTATCACTAGAGTTGCTTCCGAGGATTAGTAGAGCTCAATCTTCTGATGTTCTTTCTTCTCAGGCCAATATTGCTGGATATAAAGCAGTTCTTTTGGCTGCAAGTGAATTAGATAGATATTTCCCAATGCTTATGACTGCTGCAGGGACAGTCCAACCTGCCAAAGTAGTGGTTCTTGGTGGAGGCGTTGCAGGATTACAGGCAGTTGCGACAGCAAAAAGACTTGGAGCAATAGTATTTGTATCTGATATTAGACCTGCTGTTAAAGAACAAGTAGAGTCCCTCGGAGCAAGATTTATAGAACTTCCTGAAGTTGAGGAAAAACCTGGAGAGGCAGGAGGTTATGCAAAAGCTGTAACACCTGCATTCCTCTCAAAACAGAAGGCAACTTTAACTAAATATTTATCTGAAGCTGATGTTGCTATATGTACTGCGCAAGTTTTAGGTAAAAAGGCCCCTGTTTTAATAGACTCCCTCATGATTGAAAAAATGAGGCCCGGAGCAGTAGTTATTGATTTAGCAGTTTCTCAGGGAGGGAACTGCGAAGGAACAAAATCAAATGAAACTATTATCAAAGATGGGGTAAAACTTATAGGAGCGGGCGAATTACCCTCTTCAGTCCCTTACGATGCAAGTTCACTTTATGCTAAGAACTTAACATCTTTGATTACACCATTTATAAAAGATGGTGTAATTAAATTAGATAAAGAGGATGAACTCATTTCTGGATGTTTATTAAGCGATGAAGGAGTTGTTCTTCAAAATAAAGTTTTTGAAAATTGAGGTTTTAAAATTATGTCTTTTATAAATCTTCTTTGGGTTCTTTTACTTGGTAGTTTATTAGGCCTCGAGTTAATTGGAAAAGTTCCTCCTACTCTTCACACACCCCTAATGAGTGGAGCAAATGCAATTTCAGGAATAACAATGCTTGCAGCATTAACTTGTATCGTAAAAGCAGAAGGTAACGTCCCACTTTTAATCATTGGTTCAGTTTCTCTTGGATTTGCTCTTTTCAACGTTGTAGGCGGTTTCTTTGTAACTGATCGAATGCTTGCGATGTTTAGTCGTAAACCATCAAATAAGAAGTAATTTTGAACATGACTCTACCTGAAATCATTCAATTCGTAATTGACCTTCTAGCCGTACTTTTGCTGGCTTTGGGAATAAAAGGATTGTCAAAAGTAAAATCAGCAAGGGATGCCAATAGATTAGCTGCATTTGCAATGTCGCTATCAGTAGTTGGATTACTTTCTTATTATTTGGGAACATCTGGAATTGCTATTCAGTCTTGGATTTGGATAATAATCGGATCAATCACAGGAAGTTTATTCGGAGCAATACTTGCAAAAAAAGTACCTATGACCTCTATGCCTGAAACAGTGGCATTGTTCAATGGTTGTGGAGGAATGTCATCACTTTTAGTGGCCTTGGGAGTAGCTATTTTCCCTATATCTAGTAGTTCACTTATTAACCAAGTTTCTATATCTGTTTCAATATTTGTTGGTGCCATAACTTTCACAGGTTCAATTGTGGCAATGGCAAAGCTACAGGGTTGGTTGTCAACCCCAGGATGGACGCAGAGCAAAGTTAGACATTTTGTAAATATTGTTTTTGCAGTTGCTTCTTTAATAGCCTTTTTTGATTTGATAAACGGTAATACCAGTTCAATTTGGCTTTTAGTTATAGTTTCTTCTCTATTAGGTATTGGAGTTACTTTGCCAATTGGTGGAGCTGATATGCCAGTTGTTATTTCTTTATTAAATAGCTATTCAGGGATTGCAGCAGCAGCGGCAGGTTTCGTTGTAAATAGTCAGCTTTTGATAATAGCAGGAGCAATGGTTGGAGCGGCAGGTCTAATACTTACTCAAGTAATGTGCAAGGGTATGAATAGATCATTGGTCTCAGTTCTTTTTGGAGGATCTTTATCTGCTCAAAGTACGGCCTCTTCTGGTTCAGGAGAATATACAAATATAACTTCTTGCAGTGTTGAAGAATGTGCATTGACTTTAGAAGCAGCCAACAAGGTAATTATTGTTCCTGGTTATGGTCTGGCAGTAGCTCAAGCTCAACATACTTTAAGAGAAGTGACAAAAAAACTAGAGCAAAATGGTATTGAAGTTGTTTACGCAATTCATCCTGTAGCAGGGAGGATGCCTGGACATATGAATGTACTTTTAGCAGAAGCAGATGTTCCTTACGAACAACTTAAAGAGATGGACGTTGTAAATCCTGATTTTCCAGCAACGGATGTTGTTTTAGTTTTAGGAGCAAATGATGTGGTTAATCCTCAAGCTAAAAATGATAGCTCTTCTCCTTTATATGGCATGCCAGTTCTTGATGTGCAGGAAGCAAGAACGGTATTTGTAATTAAGCGCGGTATGAGTGCAGGTTACTCCGGAATAAAAAATGATTTATTTGATCTGCCTAATACCTCAATGGTCTTTGGTGATGCAAAAAAGGTACTGAATGATTTGATTGGAGAATTAAAGGATCTTGGAGTTGGGGAGAAACAATAGTATATCTTTTAGTTTTTCAGATTACGTAAAAAATAAGCCATTTCGAGAAGTCTTACCTTGGATAGGTGGCGACTTACAAACTTTGAGAGATACTTTTGTTATTGATTTTGGTAAATCAATAACAAATAAAAAAATATTCTTTCCGATTAATAAAATTCTTTCTAAAAAATTTGAATGTGATTATCTTTTAGGTTTTTTAGAATTACCTGAAAATTTAAAATCACTTAGGGGTTTTGTAATCGTTACACATGGTTTAGGGGGCTCAACTAAACGGTTTGGTTTAAGAAGAATATCTAGGAAATTAGCAAATAATGGTTTTGGAGTTCTTAAATTAAATCTAAGAGGATCTGGATCAGCGAGATATTTAGCTAAAGGAAATTATTGTGCTAGATGTTCCAGTGATGTTATTTCAGCAATTAATTATTTTAAGAAATTCATTAATTTAGAGTTTAAAGATCTCATTAAGATGAATAATCTTCCAATTTACGGAGTTGGATTATCTTTAGGCGGAACAATTCTTTTAAATGCCTGCCTAGATTACGATGAAGACAAAGGAGAAAAACTTTTAGATGGCCTTGCCTCCGTTAGTAGCCCTTTAGATTTATCTTCATGCAGTCTCTGTATTGAAAAACCTAGAAATTCTATCTACCAAAAATGGTTACTTCACCGCTTAAAAAATCAGTTATGGGAGGGATTTAATGATGAAGGCAAACTCCTTGATAACGAGAAATTAAGAATAAAAATTAGAAATTTAAAAAGTATAAGAGAATTTGATCAGAAATTTACAGCTCCTAGTTGGGGATTTAATTCTTTAGAGGATTATTATATTAAAGCTTCTCCAATATTTAGAATCAAAAACTCAATAAAAAAATTACCTCCAATGCTTTTTATTCATGCCAAGGATGATCCCTGGGTTCCATATAAGGATACTTTGAATTTAAGAAAAGAATCTATTGATAAAGTCACTATTTTTATAACCGAAAAAGGAGGTCATAATGGTTTTCACTCGATTAATGGCTGCTGGTCAGACGAAGTCGTAAAGAACTGGTTAATTAGTATCTAGGATTATTTAAAAATGGTGTTTTTTTAAAAATCCATTTTTCTATTGGCTTACCGTTAATAATATGTGAGGTAAAAATCTCTGAAATTTTTTCTGGAGAAACTTTCTCATACCAAATACCATCAGGCCAGACAAGAAGAATTGGGCCGTTCTTACATACTCTTAAACAGTCAGCTTTTGATCTTAATATATGAACGTTTTTGGTAGAGGGATCATTCTCAAATTTTTTTAAAGTCTTTTTCAGACATTCCCATGCTTTTTGACCTTCATTGCCTTTAAAGCATTTCTGTTTTGTGGGTGTTGCGCATAGTAGAAGATGTTTTTTAATATTCACTTTTATCCAATACTTACGTATTTTTTCCCTTTTTTAATTTCTTGCTTAACAAAAAGTCTGGCCCAATTGTCTACCTCAAGAATATCCTCCAATTCGGGACTCAAATTCAAATTCTTCATATGTGATTCACAAGCTTTACTTATAAATATTGGAATTTCTTGAAAAGAAATTTTTTCTTTGAGGAATTGTTCAACAGCCATTTCATTAGCAGCATTTAAGACTGCAGGCATAGTCCCAGAAGATTTTCCTGCAGCATAGGCAAGTCCCATGCATGGATATTTAAACTCGTCTGGCTCTTTAAAAGTTAATTTCCCAATTTCACTTAGGTTTAATCTTTTCCAATTTGTTTTAAATCTTTCAGGCCAACTCATCGCATATAAAATAGGTAGCTTCATATCTGGCCAACCTAATTGAGCTAATACTGAAGAATCTTCCATCTCAATCATTGAATGAATAATACTTTGAGGGTGGATAACTATTTCGATATTTTCGTAAGAGGTCCCAAATAAATAATGAGCTTCTATAACTTCTAATCCTTTATTCATAAGAGTTGCAGAATCTACAGTTATTTTTTTACCCATATCCCAATTAGGATGTGAAGTCGCATCTTCCACCGTGACATGCTTTAAATCCTCAACGGCCCAATCTCTGAAAGCACCACCAGAAGCTGTTAAATGTATGGCTTTTAATCCCTTAGGCATCACTCCTGTTGAAAAATCTGCATTTTCATAATTAGGTAATCCTTGTAAACATTGAAAGATAGCAGAGTGTTCTGAATCAGCAGGTAATAGCCTACTATTATTTTTCTTTAATGCAGGAATAACAATTGGTCCTGCCGCAATTAAAGTTTCTTTGTTAGCAAGTGCAATATTTTTCCCCGCATTAATTGCTGACATTGTTGGAATTAAGCCTGCACAACCTACTATCCCTGTTACCACAGTATCTGCCTTATCCCATGCTGCAACTGCGTTAATCCCCTGCTTTCCACCTAAAACCAAGGGAGCATCATCTAAATCTAAGTTATTAATATTATCTTTTAAATCTTCTATAAGACTTTCATCCTCAATTGCAACTACCTCTGGTTTATGTGTTTTAACTTGTTGAGTTAATAAATTAATATTTCTTCCTGCAGAAAGAGCTACGGCTTTAAACTTATCAGGCTGCTCACTAGCTATTTCGAGAGTTTGAGTCCCTATTGAACCAGTAGAACCGAGCACAGTAATGTATTTCAATTTTCTCTGATATTTCTAATATCTTCCCATTTAAAGGTGTATTTAAAAAACAAAAATTTCAAATTGGTTTTTTTCTTAAAATTTAGACCCTTATCCATGTTGTTATTTCCTTTGATTGATCAATAAGTTCAATACCTTTTTCTTTTAACAAATTTCTTATTTCATCGGCCTTCGCATAATTCTTTTCCATTTTTGCTTTCAATCTTTCATTAATAAGAGATGATATTTCTTCTTCTGATATTTTATTTTCTTTTACTAAAACTTCTTTTTTAAGACCAAGTACCTCAGTCAACTTTGCAAGAGTTTTAAAATTTTCAAGTAGAAAGAATTTTTGATTTAGGTCTATTTTAAAACCTTCAACCCTTTGAAATTGGTTTAAAAAGTTTTTTAATGGCTTCGCTAAATCGTAAATAACTGCAATAGCACCTGCTGTATTGAGGTCATTTCCCAGAGCCTCAGAAAATTTAAGCGTTTTTTGAGATAATTCAAAACTTATTTTCTCTTTATATTCTTCTTCGATAAATTCATCTTTATCAATAGATCTAAAAACACCTTTTGTAAGATCCATAAAAGAAAGGGCTACATTAATATTTTTCCAAGCTTCTGAAGCACTCCTTAAAGCTTCTTCAGTAAAATCAAGTGGTTTTCTATAATTCACGGTCATAACAAAATATCGCAAAGTCATAGGGCTTATACCTGACTTAATTAGCTCTCTGATAGTTTTAAAATTTTTAAGGGATTTACTCATCTTTTGTCCATTTACATTGACCATCCCATTGTGTAACCAATAGTTCGCTAGCTTTTTGCCATTGGCTGCTTCTGATTGGGCGATTTCATTCTCATGATGTGGAAAAATCAAATCAGAACCACCTAAATGGATATCGATAGTATCTCCTAATTCATTTTTAACCATCGCAGAACATTCAATATGCCATCCTGGCCTACCTTTACCCCATGGCGAATCAAAAAATGGTTCATCATCTTTGGCTTTTTTCCATAGCGCAAAGTCTTGCGGATTAAGTTTTTTACTATTTTCCTCATTAACCATTCTTCCTTGCTGATTGATATTTTGTTCTTGTAAATTTTGATTACTTAGCTTTCCATAATTTTTATTTTTGAAAACAGAATAATAAACGTCTCCATCCCTAGAGTATGCATAACCTTTGTCCTCAAGGATTGTTATGAAGGAACAGATATTGCATATATGATTCGTTGCTCTTGGCATGCTATCCGGACGCATTATCCCTAAAGAATCCATATCTTTGTGAAATTCAATGATATTCTTTTCAGATACTTCCTTCATTGAACTGCTTTCTTCTTTCGCTCTTTTTAAGATCTTGTCATCAATATCTGTAAAATTTTGAACATACTTCACTTTGAAATCACTGTAAATTAAAAATCTTCTCAATACATCCCAAGCGATATAACTTCTGGCATGACCAAGATGACATAAATCATAAACAGTTACCCCACAACAATAAATTTTTACTACATCATCAATAGGTTTGAAAACCTCAACTTTTTTGCTTAAAGTATTAAAAAGTTTGATCATCTTAAAATAAGTATTTCATAAGGTTTATTTTGTCTCCATCCAATTGTCTCCAATTCCAACATCAACTAAAAGAGGCACATTTAATTTTACACAATCTTCCATAGTCTTCTTTACTAATTTCGTCGTAATTTCCAAAGAATCTGGTTCAACTTCAAACAATAATTCATCATGTACTTGTAAAAGCATTTTTGCTGGAACATTCATTTCTATGAATTTTTTATTTAGTTGAACCATTGCAATTTTAATAATATCTGCACTTGAACCCTGAATTGGGGCATTGGCTGCGGCTCTAAGTGACTGTGCTTCCATGCCAGCTCTTCTTGCGGCTTGCAAATCAATTTCGTAAGGATCTTTTCCTAGTAATCTTCCAAGTCCATTTTTATCAAACTTAAATTCTCTCTTTCTACCAAAAATTGTTTTTACATAACCTTTTGATAAGGCAAGCCTTTCTTGAAGTTCAAGAAATTTGAAAATTTTTGAATATCTTTCTTTGTATTTTATTAGGAATTCTTTTGCTTCAGGAGTACTTACTCCTGTAGAACGTGCAAACTTTTTAATTCCCATACCATAGATAACTCCGAAATTTATAGTTTTCCCAACTCTCCTCTCATCAGAAGAAATTTCTTCTTTCTCAAAAATTAATCTTGCAGTCAAAGAATGAATGTCATCATTTTTATGAAATGCATTTATTAGTATTTCTTCATCTGCTAAGTGAGCGAGTATTCTTAATTCGATCTGAGAATAATCAGCTGATAAAAGTTTCCAATTTTTTTCAGGCAAGAATGCTTTTCTGATTCTCCTACTAAATTCAGTCCTAACAGGGATATTTTGAAGATTAGGATTGCTACTACTTAGTCTCCCAGTCGCTGTAGCAGCTTGATTAAAGTTTGTATGAACTCTCCCTGTTTTTTCGTTAATAAGATTTGGGAGAGCATCAATATAGGTGCTAAGTAATTTGCTAAGAGTTCTATGTTTTATTAAATGTTGGATTATTTCATGTTCGTCGACTAATCTTTCCAGAACTACTGCATCGGTGCTCCATCCTGTTTTTGTTTTCCTTGATTTTTTCTTATCCAAATTTAATTTTTCAAACAAGATCTCACCAAGTTGTTTAGGTGAAGATAGATTGAAACTTTCCTCTGCTAACTCATAAACTTTACTTTCAATATCTTCTAAGGTACTCTTTAATTCTTTGGAGAGTTTATCCAAATAAGGGATGTCGATAGTTATGCCATTCATTTCCATTTGTGACAATACCGGCTCTAAGGGTAGCTCGATTTCTTCGAACAATTTGATTAATTCATCTTTTTCCTTTGAAAAACTTTCTTTAAAAATTTTGACAATCTTAAAAGTTAGAAAAACATCATAACCGCAGTAAATACTTGCTTCATCAATATCAACAAATGAAAAGTCTTTATTTTTTCCAACTGTCTCCTTAAATGAAGGAGGCTTAAATCCAAATAATCTTAAACTAATTTCACTTAACCCATGTTTCTCCTGATTATTAAGAAGGTAGTCTGCTAACAAGGTGTCAAAGGTTACGCCTTTAAGATCAAGTCCATGATTAAAAAATATTTGCCTATCAAATTTAGAATTTTGGAGTGCCTTTTCTTTTTTTGGATCTTCTATCCAATTTCTTAGCTTTGAGAAAACATCTTCAATTGATAATTGATTGGGGATCTCCTTTTTTGTTTGATGACCAAGAGGTATATAAAATAAATCATCATTTTCTTCTCCAAGACATAACCCTATCCCAACAAGTTCCGCATCGATTGGATTTAAACTATTGGTCTCTGTATCTAAAGAAACTATTTGATTAGTCTTATCTAATCTTTGAATTAATTTATCAAGTAATTCGAAATCATTTACAACAGTTACGTTGATTTTAGGGATTTTATTTTCACTATTTTCTAATTCATTATTGCCTGCGACTTTTGGTGCCTTCTCCTCCTCTTTAGCTACATTATTTTTGTCAAAACCACCTTTGCTAAAAGTTGAATTAAAAATTTGAATTTGCCGAAGTAGTGTTGATAATTCAAGTTTTTTCAGTGACTCTGAGAGAAGTTCTTGATTTATATTTTTTAATTCATAACCATCACTTAATATCAAAGGCACTTCAGTATTTATTTTTGCTAAATCTCTAGAAAGAAAAGCATTATGCTTATCGTTTCTAAGCTTTTCTATAATCGAACCTTTGATGAATCCTTTATATTTTTTATCATTGTTCTGCTGAATCTTGTCCAAAGCCTTATATATCCCATCAAGTGTATCGTTTTCTTTTAGTAGATTAATTGCAGTTTTTGGACCTACCCCTTTAATACCAGGAATATTATCAGAACTATCACCAGTTAGAGCTTTAAGATCAACTACTCTTTCTGGCGCAACACCTAATTTTTCTTTTACTCCATTTTCATTCATAAGAGTTGGATTTCCGCTTTTTGCATATGGACCACCACCCATATAAAGTACATAAATATCTTTTTGATCATCTACTAATTGAAATAAGTCCCGATCCCCAGAAAGAATATTTACGCACCATCCTTTAGAAGAAGCATCATTTGCAATTGTGCCTAGGAGATCATCTGCTTCGTAACCAGGAGATTTAAAAATTGGTAAATTAAGGCTTTTCTCTAAAATGATTTCTAGTTGTTCAATATCCTGAAAAAAAACATCTGGTGCTACATCTCTATTAGCCTTATAATTTGGATCTAATTCATGTCTGAAAGTAGGTTTTTCGGTATCAAAAGTAATACAAACACCTTCAGGACTAATATTTTTGCAATTATCAAGAAGGCTTTTTAGAAATCCATAAGTCACACTTGTTGGAAATCCCTCTTTGGTTGTTAAACCTCCATCAATACCTTTGCTAAATGCATAGAAACTTCTAAAAGCAAGTGAATGGCCATCGACTAAAAGTAAAATTGGTTTTTTAGAGTTTTCAGATTTTAAACTCATTTTCTCTTCTTAGCCCAAGGTGGAATATCAATAAAGATTTGCTCTCCAGGTTCTAATCCATCAATTACTGAAGTTTTATTTCCACTACTAATACCAATCTCGATTTTTTCAAACTTTGGAGAATTGTTTTTATCAACTTTCAAGATTCCTTTTTCACCATTCTCAGTAACGATAGAAACTGTTGGAACTAAGATTTTTTCTTCGTTACCTTCGACTCTAAATTCAAGATCTGCAGTCATTCCAATTTTAATTTCTTCAGAAATATCTTTAAAATTTAAAGTCACTTCGAATGAGGTTACATTATTATCTTTTACAGCTCTTGTAGCTATTTTTTTAACTACAGCAATATATTTTTTTGAGGGATAAGCCTCAATTCTTACTGATGCTTCTTGACCTATTTTTATTCTGCCAATGTCACTCTCGGGAACTTTGGCAACAATTTCTAGCCCCTCTGATAGTTCAAATATAAAGTTTTTGGTTTTAGGGTCTGAACTTAAATTTGTACTTGGGGTGACATAAGATCCTATCTCCGCATATTTTGCAGTTATCTTTCCTCCATAAGGAGCTTTTATCAAATAGAAACTTTTTTCAGCTTTTGCATCATTAAGTTTAGCGCTACTAATCTTGTAGTTATTTTTATAACTTTCATAATCCTCTCTGCTTACTGCGCCTTCTTGATATAAATATTCCCTTCTTAAAAATTCAGATTTTTGTTTTTCTACATTTAATTCAAGTTCTTCAATTTTATAGATGAAGTCTTCATCATCAAGAGAAGCTAAAACCTGATCTTTTGTTACAAGATCGCCTTCCTCTACTTTGATTTCTTTAATTACACCTTGCTTCCTGGGGCCAATATTGCTTGTCCTGATTGCTTTTACTTCCCCACTAGTATTAATTGAATCTGATAGGATTCCTTTTTTAACTTGAACCACAAAATCAGAAATATCTTTTGACTTATTTTTCTTTAAGGGATTGGTTATAAAAACGAAAAATATAGCTAAAGAAAGCAATATAATTCCACTTCTTAAATTTATATTTTTTTTTATTAAATCAAACATTTCTTTTTAAAAGCAGAATTAGAGAATATTTAGGAACTAAATAAATAATCAAAACGATTATAAATAACTTATCCAAGATTGGTTAAGTAAATACTATATTACTAGAAGATGTTTTCTTGATAATTTTTCCATAATTTTTTTCAAATGTTAAAAGCAGGTATTATTGGATTACCAAATGTTGGAAAATCAACTCTATTTAATGCACTTGTAGAAAATGCTAAGGCACAAGCGGCCAATTTTCCCTTTTGTACTATAGAACCTAATAAAGGCATAGTTTCAGTCCCAGATCAAAGGTTGCAAGAGTTAGGTAATTTAAGTTCTAGCCAAAATATTATCCCAACAAAAATTGAATTTGTAGATATCGCAGGACTAGTAAAAGGAGCTAGTAAAGGCGAAGGTTTGGGAAATAAATTTTTATCAAACATTAGAGAGGTTGATGCAATAGTTCATGTTGTAAGGTGCTTTGAAGATAGTGATGTAATTCATGTTTCTGGAAAGGTGGATCCTTTGGATGACATTGAGATAATTAATCTGGAATTGAATTTAGCTGATTTATCTCAACTCCAAAAAAGAAGAGAAAGAATTAAAAAACAGGTTAGAACTAGTAAAGAGGCAGCAAAAGAAGACACCTTATTAGAAAAAATTGAAGAAGAGCTAGAGAAAGGCCTTTCAGTTAGATCAATATCTTTGAGTGAAGAAGAAAATTTAATAATTAAGCAACTAGGCTTCCTTACTGCTAAACCAATTATTTACGCAACAAATTTGAATGAAAATGATTTAGCTGAAGGTAATGATTTCTCATCAAGAGTTCAGAGTTTTGCAAACAATGAAAATACAGAGTGTATAAAAATATCAGCGCAAGTCGAATCTGAATTAATAGAGTTAGATCCCGAAGATAAAAAAGACTACCTTATGGGTTTAGGAGTAGAAGAAGGGGGATTAAGTTCTTTAATTAGATCAACATATAAACTATTGGGATTAAAAACTTATTTCACTACCGGAGAAAAGGAGACAAAAGCATGGACCATAAAAGATGGTATGACTGCGCCACAGGCAGCAGGAGTAATTCATACTGATTTTGAAAAAGGATTTATAAGAGCTCAGACTATTTCATATCAAAATTTAATTGATTCAGGTTCAATTGCTAATGCAAAAACCAAAGGTCTTTTAAGAAGTGAAGGCAAGGAATATATTGTTAACGAGGGTGATATAATGGAGTTCTTATTTAATGTTTAGTAAGTCTCTTAAGACTTACTATTTTGCTTTTTGAATTTAAATTCAAAAAATGAAATTAATAAAATTAAGATACATCCTAAGCAACTTCCTATTAACCCAAAAAAAATGGTTGTAAAGCCATCATCGTAGCCATATTGTAATTGTGGTAAGTGAGGGGGTATTGGCATTATTTTTCAATAGAATTTTCAATATCTTCAAGTAAATGTTTAGTTGATCTACCAAAACCATTCGTTTTTAAATAGTTTTGAGCCTCTCTAAATTTTTCAGCTACTCTTTTTGCATAAGGAGTGTTCATGGAATTTTGAGTCATGTTGAAAATGCGACTCACTTTATAATCAGATTTAGGTAACCCCTTGATAAGTATTTAAAAATACAAGAATATAAAAATAGGATTTTTTACTTATTAAATAATTTATTGTAAGAAGTTCTTGATTCTCCAAAATAAAGTTTTTTCAAATTAGAAAAATTGACAATGACAAATATATTATTAATTCTTTTTTTTGTACTTTTATTTTTATTATTTTTTTATTTAAAACGAGATAGAGGGTTTGCCCAGAAAACAACAATTATTCCAACTTATGTACCTTTCTTAAAAGAACAAGAATTTAATCCTGATATAAGTACTGATAATTGGGATTTACACAAACTTAGATTAGATAAATTTAAAAGATCACAATATAAGGGATTAACTTTCTTCGTAAGTTCAGAAAATAGAATTTACTATCTTTCTGAAGAAGGGGATAAAGTTTATTGCTAACAGTGGAAATAAATTTTATAAATAAGAAAAGCAGATAAAAATTAATAATTTTAATGAAGTATTTGTTTTTATTATCAGAAAAGTTCTACAGGTTTATTGAATGGGAGTGGAATACCCTGAAAAATCTAAGAGGAGCAAAAAGAAAGAATTTTTTTCTAAGAGGATCATTTGCTTTATTTAGTTTATTTTCTATTCTTTTTTTAATATTTTTACCTCCTGTTGTTTTTGGAATAGTATTTGGAGAAGGATTAAAGTTTAGTATTTTTTTTATTTGGATATGGATTCTAAACTTAAAGTTTTTTTGAAAATGTATAATAATTTCCTGAGATTATTTAAGATTAAAGAATATAGATTTCTCTTATGCCAAAAATATTCAAACAAAATAAGTTCGCTTTGTTGGGAGCTAATATATTAATAATTTTACTCTGGGTAACTATATCTACTTTTTTGATAAATTTATTTCAAAGTGAAAATGCACCATTTTATATATACAAAATTTCTTTTTTAATCAGATTTCTTCCTCCTATTTGGGTTACATGGTTTCTATGGATAAAAAGAGGTGGTTTAAAAAGATAAATAACAAAAGCATTTTTAAGTATTTACTATAAAAAAAAATTAGTTAATATCTGAAAGCTTACTTGAAATTTTCATGTAAGAATTAGGTAAATAGAGATTGTTTTTAGCTAAGAAACAATCTCTTTTTTTATTTTTTGTAAAAAAAAGTGCTTGTCAGTATCCCTAATGACAAACACTCATGACGATCAAATTTTTTATAAATTAAACAGGCAATCTATTATCGATTTCGACAACTCCAGAATCCATAAGACGGCCGATTTTGATAACTAAAGACATATCTAACCTCGAAAATTCAGATTGATGATTAGTTATCCAATCAAGTTCGGAAAGAGTTATAACGCCTAGAGTATTAACTTTAAGAAAAAGTAATCCTAAATTCATTTTAAAAAATTCCTGGGATAATCCAGCCGAATAAGCCGTAATTTACAACTAATGCAAATAAACCCATCATTGCCATTCTTCCATTAGTTCTCTCGGCGTTTTGCCAATAAGTTGGTTTTGAATTTTCCATTTTTCTATGTTTATTAAATAGTAAATTTTAAACGAAACCAGGAATAATTTGACCTGTTGTTAGATATGCCCCCATAGCAGCAATTAGTCCAAGCATTGCGAATCTTCCGTTAAGAGTTTCTGCAACTACTTTTTCTTTCTCGATTGTTTTGACTTTTGTGTTTGTTTTTTTCATTTGATTAAAAGATGAATAGTTTGAATTTTCGTTTTGAAATTGCTTGGTTAGATAAGCAACGAGTATGGCTGTAAAGAATACAATTACCGCTAAGAAACCTGAAAGTGGACTCATTAAAAAATGCCAGGAATAATTTGTCCAGTTGAAACGTAAGCACCTACTAATGCAACAAGCCCAATCATTGCCCAACGACCGTTAACTTTTTCTGCATTTTGTGGGTAGCTGTCATATGAAACAGACTCATCTATGTAAGGACGTGTCTCAGTTGGAAACATATTCTGTCTGCCGCCTGATTCAGTAGTAACGTTTGAATTAGCCATTTAAGTTATGTAATTGTTAACTAATGTAACACTAATATTAATTAATGTAAAGAGCTAGTTCAAAATTAACTTATTTTCAAGATAAAAATTACATATATGTAGCAATTATGTGTCATATCGATTAATAATTGTTTTTTTGAGTATTTTTTTGACGGAGAATCTTTATCCGTAATGGTAATTGACCTCTGTCCAGCCTTTTTACGAAGTTCGTGCCACTTTTCCCAGGCTGCATCTATTTTTAGTTTTTCTGAGGATTTGTAACCTGCAGGCTCTCCAAGGTGATTTGCATAAAAAAGATGAGTATGAATTTTTAGGTTAGGTTTAGGGATATTTTTGCATTCTTCGAAAAAGATCATTCTGCTGCCTTCGGGATTTAGTAAACATCCGCTTGGCTTACAAGTGCTACAACCAAATGAGTAATTAGGCTTCATAATTTCACCTTAAAAGGCTATTTGAATTTTAATACATTTGTACTATAAATTATATTCATTATGTTTTTCTGTCAATCCTTTTAGGGTAATGTACTCATTTACTAATAATAATTTTGTTTTTTAATAAAAAAGATAATTTAGTTGAGCTTATGAATTACAGGGAAGATTTAGAAATCAAACTACAAAAAGTAACACTTGCAATGCAGGAGGTTGTTGAGGATGTCTATAAAACTGAACAGGAGAAGCAAAAAATTATTGGTAAACTAATTGACTTTAAAGAAGCAATAATATCAAAAGGTATTGAACTTAATATTGAATTAGAGGCAGCCTAGAAATATTGTAAATCTCATGAATATTTAATAGCTTTTAGAATATTAGTATTTACAAAGAAGGTTTATTTATCAAATGCAGCCTGGAACTTTTGAATTATTGATTCTAGTATTTATCTTTTTAGGTCTTCAAGCCTGGTGGATTATCCCAATAGTTATTAAAAATAATAAATTAAATGAGAGAGGTAAGGATTTAAGAGAGGAAATTAAGCAATTAGAAAAGTTATATAAAAAATAAATTAGTTATTATTTTGCAAAATACTTATTATTAGTGAAAATCAAATATCTAATGAAATTAAAAAAATTTATTCCATTTTGCTTCCTTTTTATTGGGACTTTAGCCTTACCACAAACCTCTTTTGCTGAAGAAAAGATTGAAGTTATACCTATTATTCAAAGTTCAAAAGGACTTAGTGGTAAAAAATTTAATTATCTCGAGGGTAAGCCTGAATTAAGACTCTTAAAAGTAAAGATTCCGGTTGGTTCGAAAACTCCAATTCATACTCATCCTTCCCCCATGTTGATTCATGTCACCAGAGGAAGATTAAAACATGTAAGGGGTGAAGAAATTAATTTCTTTAAAGCGGGTGATGCATTTATAGAGAGTAATAATGGGGGGAGCCACTATGTGAAAAATGTTGGGAAGAAGCCAGCCATACTTCATGTGGGAGTTGTATCAGTAGTTGGTATGCCTACGGCCATAAATGAATAAAATTTTTCAAAGTTATTTAATCCATATTTTTAGGATTCACTTTTTACGAAGAACAACTGCAATGTGAAACTCCTCCATGGTTAAAATATTGTCTTGGCTTTAGTCGATTATATTTTTGATCTATCTCTGTTGGTTGCTCTTTGTAGGGATTGCTAAAAACAGCCTGCAACTCCTTTATTTTGCTGTAATTACCTTTCTCAGCCTCCTCATATGCTGGAAGGACTGTCCATTCACGCCATGTGTAGACTGGGTTAAGGGATTTCATTAATGCCGATTTTTCTTTAATATTTGCCTCTTTTTTCAAAATTGATTGCCAGTTTTGAATCCAGACTTCCCACTTATTCTTGAGCTCTTCATTAATTGGTAAATAAAAGCTTTCTTTTAAAGAAACAATATTATCAGGTATATCAGAGAGTTTACGGAACAAGATTGTATAGTCAGCTTTTGAAATGAGCATTAGATTAAAAAAATCATTAATAATAGTTTCGTGGTAATGTTCTAAACCAAGCTTATTTGCCCACATTTTCTTTAACTCCTGGTTCATTAATTTTGAAAAATCATTTTCGATTTGTTCTATTAATTCAATATCTTCCTCGCTTTCTGAGAGTAATGGTTTTAGAGAGGAGCAAAATGTTTTAAAGTTGATCTCAGCAGCTGATGGTTGGTTGAAAAATGAGAAATGTTCACCTCCACCTATCCATGGTTGAAACCTTGGATCAAATAATTCACAGAATCCAAAAGGTCCATAGTCCAAGGTAAAGCCTCCAGCAGCACAATTATCACTATTAAAATTGCCCTGACAATAACCAACTCGCATCCAGTTAACTACAAGAGATATAAGTCTCGATCTATATAAATAAGCCAGTTTAAGAACCTTACTTTTAAATGAAGTCCCATATTCAATTTCAACTTGATAGTTTCTATCTATTAGATGTTGAACTATCATCTTTAGCTCTTTAAGGGCTTCATCATGAGCATTATTCCGAACTCGTCTTGCAAAAAGTTCAAGCTGTCCAATACGTACAAAAGATGGAGCGACTCTCGTAGTAATTGCAGCTTGAGTATCAATCATGATGTCAGGTTCAAAATATCTGGAGCCTTTTGAATACCATGGCCTTCTAACTATTTCTGATCGTGAAACATAAAGTGTTAAAGATCTTGAGGTAGGGATTCCAAAGGCATCCATTAATTCCTGTGCAAGAAATTCTCTTACGCTAGACCTTAAGACAGTTCTACCATCTGCTCCACGACAGTAGGGGGTTGGACCCCCCCCTTTAAGTTGCATCTCCATTCTTTTTCCATTGAATATACCTTCAAAAACAGAAATTGCTCTGCCATCGCCATAACCATTGCCGGTGCCAAAGGGACATTGTTGGGTATATTCAGTACCGTAAATTGATAATGCATAACCTGTTGCCCAACCAACAGGACTCATTGGATAATCAGCAACAGAAATATCTCCAGAGAAAAAACTACAAAAATTCTTGTCTTTTGTGAGATCTGGGCTTAATCCTAGTTCTTTAAAAAGTTTGTTGCTATGTGAAATGTATTCTGGATCTGGTAATGCTGTTGGAACAACTGGTACATAATGACCTGAATATACTGATCGCGGCTTATGATCATTCCCATCTTTAGTTGATTGAGGATCTGCTTTGAGACAATTCATGAAAGAATAGTCAGATAACTGAGAAAATTCAGAAAAATTTTTCGTAAGCTTTTCTTTTAATGAATTAGACTTGGTTGACATTAAATTTGTAATCTATTGTTGATTGCGTTGTAATTTCTTTAAATTCAACATCTAGATATATCTTATATATTTTCTTATCAGGAATGGTTTATGCTTTTACTTTTAAAATTTAATAGAACTTAAAATTTAATATTTACTTAAAAAAAGGTTCGGCATCAAAATATTGTCTAACTTACCCAGCTGTTCAGCAAATCAAACAAACTAATAAATAGTCCAAAACCAATTATTGGAGGAGCTACCCATCTTGTCATGAATTTTAAATAACGGGTCGTTTTGACTCCTACTTTTGAGTCACTGAGCTCTTCATTGAACTTTCCAGGGACTACCCATCCCATAAAGAAAGTTACCAAGAAGCCACCAAATATAAGTAATACGCCTCCAAAGATCGAATCAACTGTTCCAAGAATGTTTAAATTCAAGGCAGAAGGAATACCAGCTAAGAATAAGAATAGAGTTATCAGCCAAACCGATTTTTCTCTTTTAAAACCAAATTTATCCATTAAGGAGGAAACTGGAACTTCCAATAATGAAACAGAAGAAGTTATAGCTGCAATATAAGCTAATGAAAAAAATGCAACAGCTACAACTCTACCTGCTGCGCCATATGAACCTAGTCCTGTTGGAATTGATATAAATAAAGCCCCAACTGTGGATTCAGAAATAGCGTCACTTAAACCGAATGTTAGTACTATTGGGAAAGTTATTAGGCCAGCCATTAGTCCAACTAAGGTATCTAATGATGCGACACTAATACTTAGTTTTGGTAGATTACTTTTCTTATTTAGATAAGAAGCATATGTAACCATTATTCCAATCCCCAAACTTAATGAAAAGAATGCCTGTGTAAAGGCGTTTCTTATTGTTTGAGGATTTCTTAATTCATTAAAATCAAACTTAAATAAAAATGTTTTATATCCGTCCCAAGCTCCGGAAAGTGAAGCAGCCCAAATAGCAAGTATTACAATAATTACGAAAAGGATTGGCATGAAATATCTAGTAACCTTTTCTATACCTTTTTTAATTCCTGATGAAACAATTATGGCTGTAAGTAGAAGACTTAATAGATGTCCCAATAAAACACTGCTTCCGCTACTAATTGAGCCAAAGAAAGTTTCTGCTTCAGTTAAATTTTTTGGTAATCCAAAAAATAAAGAATGGAACAAGGTATCTGCAGTCCAACCCATTATCACTGAATAATATGATGCTATACCCAAAGGAGCTATAAAGAACAAAATCCCTAATGGATACCAATTCTTCCCTGCTAACTTTATAGGTGCAAGTAATGTACTTGCCATAGCATTTCTTCCTAAAGCCATCTCAGCCACAAAGACTGGAATACATACAATCAAAACGATCAATACATACAAAAGTACAAAAGCAGCTCCGCCGCCTTGAGAGGCTCTGTAGGCGAAACCCCAAAGGTTGCCAAGACCTACTGCACTTCCCGCGGCTGCAAGAATAAATCCCAGCTTGCTAGTCCATTGTTCTCTCTTAGAAATTTTTGAGTTCAAAATTAAAACCGATTTTTATAGTTGATTTATAACTCATAAATAAAAATTAGTTAATACCTTGCTTAATAAAAACTAATCTTTATTCAATTATTTTTTGCAAAAAGATTTAAAATCTAAAAAACATCTTATAACTACCATGACCATTGAAACTACTATTCTAGATTTTCAACTAAGTAATACGTTTGAACAATATGAATCTCATATGAATGCTGAGGAACAGCAGTCTATGTTTAAAGAAATGGGTGTAAAAACATTTTATATTGGTAAATCAATAGATGATCTTAAAAGGGCAACTGTAATTTTTCAAGGACCAGAAAATGTTCTATACGATATTTTTATGAATCCTGAAACAAAACCTATTGTTGAAGCTTCAGGGCATATTTATGAGGGTACAAAAATAACTCGATGGATTTCTTGAAAAAATAAATCTTTTATGAATTATCAACTTTTATTTGAATCATATTCTTTTGGGACTGCCCTTTCTGAGCAAGAAATAGAACTTTTAACTCTGGAACTTGAAACTCAAATCATGAATATTAATATATCAACAAATTTTGGCTGTTTTAAATCGGCCCCCACCCATATTTGTGAAGGTCTAAATTTAAAAAAAGATACGTATTGGATTATGTGCCTTGCTGAAATATTAGATTTACATAAATCCCCCCCCCAATTTGGGAAAATGAAAAGTGTGGAGGTTTTCGATTTACTTCTTGAAAAAGGACTTGTTATTGGTTAATTGTTTAATTATTTGAGTATTAAAAAAATAAGTTGTTTTTTCTTTATTCTGATAGCATTAACCTAGGCTCTGATGAATAAATGAAAGATTCTAATGAATTGATATTGGGAAATATTATTAAGCTAACTAGATCAAGTGAAAAGAAATTTAAACAAGGAAATTTTAAAGGGGCAATAGATGACAAAATGAAGGCTAATGCAATTTTGAAATCGAAATCTTGTAATGAAAAAATTATTGAAAAATATAGAGAAGAATTATCTAGATTGTATTCCTCAAAATTTGATCTTATTTTCGATCATAAGCTGAAAATTGAGGAATAAAGAGAAATCAAATAGTAAAAATCCTAGAACTAAAAAGTAAGTTAAAATTAAAAAATCTTGATTATAAAGGAGCAGTAAAAGCCTTTAGGAGGTCAGAAAAATATTTTTCAAATTAAAATCAATCTAAATCTCAGAGATTTTATAAGATAAATTCAATTTATAAGTTTGAGAATAAAAAATGATGTAAGGGTTGATTTTTTTTCGGAATTCGTTTCTTTAAAGATATATCATTTTTGCTACTACTAATGGTTATGCCCCAATCTACCTTGGAAAGCTTATTATTTTTTTTGATACTCTCTCTTCTTGCAACGCACATAGTTAATTTAAAGTATTCTTCGAAATTAAAGATAGAGAAGTAGTTTTTTATTTATCTTTTTTCTTTATTAGATTTATTTCTTTGGATCACTCCAAGTCTCTTTGTACAACCAGCTCAAAAAGGTAAGAGTAAGTATATTCCCAAATGCATAAGTTATTCCTAATAATGGGTCGTAAATATTGGCAATAATAGTCGACATTATAAAGATTATTAACCCTGAAACAACCAAATCCTGAATAGGTAAATGGTTATAATTCACCGAATTTATCATTTGATAATTTTTTTTAATAGATTAAATTAATTATAAAACCAACAAGTACCTTTTTTTTTTATAAGGCAATATCATTTAAGGTATGAATAATTTTAGGATTGCTAAAATAATTATAGTTTTTTCATCATTATCGTATTTGAGTGTCTCTTTTTTAAGAAATTATAATTCTCCAGAAAATATAGAAAAAAGGTGTATTCTTAAATTTGAAAAAGATTTCAAAAATAATTTGGAAACATCTAATGAAGAATGGAATCAAATTTTAGATTTAGCTGATAACAATTATTTTAAATGTATGGGAATACCTCATTATTAATTATGGGAGAGGCAAAGAGAAGAAAAAATTTAGGCATTCCGCCTAGAAAAAAAACTGAAGATATAAAGTTGCCTCAACTTGATAAAAAAGCCATACAACAAAAAGTAAGGTCTACATTGTATAAATATCCAATTATCCCTTTTCTTTTTTATGGAGCGGCAATATTGATCCTAATAGGAGGTTTATTTTATGTTTTCAAATCCTTCAATATAGCTTAATTAAAAGGATTATTAATTTTGAAATTTATGATTTTTTGGCATCATCAATTAAAAAACTTGAAGGATAATAAATGAGCAATTTTTATTGCGCAAAAATAATCAAAGAAATAATATATGAGAATTATTTACAGTTGACACCATCATATGGTGTTGTAATTTTAGATTAAATTAAAACTATTTATGAAGAAAATAAATAAAAAATATTATGAAATAATGCGTCAAGCTGATAATGCAGTTGGAAGAAAAGAAGTAGTTAGTTTATTAAAAAAAGCTGCAATAATTATGTCTAAATCTGAGGAAAACTTAGCTGCTTAAATTAAAAAAACTATTTTATTAGGATAAATAAAACACCATAAAGAATGATTGATGAGGATGCAGCCATAATGATAAATGGTAGTATCATGCCTGAGTTTAACCATCTTAAAAGTCTAAGTTTTTTGTTAATTACTCTTGGCATCTTTTCTGATTCTCTTAATTGCAACCTAACAAGTAAATAAATGGTGTAAATGATTAATTAATCTTTTTAAATATCATTCTTTAGCTATTTTGGAATTAAATTTTCTAAAGAAAATTATTTTAATTGCATCTGGATTTTTCATCTTAAGAGAAATTTTTAGGTAATTAATACCTTGTATTCTTCAAATTTCTTATGCAAGATTTAGAAACATTAGATTTCTAAATAATGATTAAAAAATTAAAAGAGGGCCCTGAAGAATTTAAAGATTATGATTCAGAACTGTTACTTAAGATTCTAAATAAGACATCACTGGAGAATGAAAAAGGCGATGATAATGAACTATTTGTAGATGAAAATTGGAAAATTAATTCAAAAAATATGAGTAATATGATTCATTCAGATAATTCAAATTTGAAAAGAATATTATCAGATATTTTTCCTAATAAAAAAATAGTGATTCAGGATAATAATGATGGGTCGCAAACAATTTTCTTATCCTAATTTAGGAAATATTAAAACCTTGTTTATACTATCTATTCAATATTTATTTTTTTTAGAAAAATTTAGTAAAAATTACTCTCGCAGAATTTTTTTAAAGATGTTATTGTTCACTTACGTTCATCCAAGTTTATATCTCTGGACGCATGAAATGGGAGTAGGGAACGGGATTCTCATTAACTGCAAAAGACCATGAATAATCTCTTACAAATAAGAGAAAAAATCAAAAGAGCCAATAGGCTATATGAAGCCCAACTTTTGGCTACTAAAAGTGGAGAAGTTACTCCTTACAGAAGATCCGTCTTTGAAGAAAGAATCAGGAAAACACAAAAAGAAATGAAATTGAAAGACTCAAAAAATTAAATTCTTTTTTGAAACTGATCAATTTAGAGGGGGTTTTATCCCTCTCTTTTTTTTTATTTTTATAAAAACAACGCAATTATTAATTTATTTTTTCGATTATCGATTATTAAAAAGAAAATAATTTTGATGATTATACTATTGATTTAAATTATATAAATGGCAAGTTTAATTCAGTAATTAAGAGGTAAATAAATATGTTTAAAAAGAAAAATAAACAAATTAAAACCGCATCCAATAAATCAAGTTTAGAGCAAGTTTTATGGTTTATAGAAAATTATTTGCCCCAAAAGAAAGATCGAGGTGTTCAAAAAAAATTGTATATGGATAATCTAGAAGTAGAGACTATTAAGATGTTTTCTAAATTAGCCTCTACACGTTCTAAAACATTATTCCCAACTACAAAAAATATGACAATCTCTTTTACCTTTGGTAATTGGGCCTTGCCTTACCTGAAATTGCTTAAGAAAATAGGAATATCTAAGTAAGAAAATTGTGATCGGCTAGAACTAGATTTATCCCGCAAATAAAAATAAATAATGATTAAAAAGTCTCTGAAATTTCTTTTCGAAATTTAGCGAGGAATACTTACTTTACATTAAAAATACAATTGCTAAGTTTAAAATAAGAGATCTATTTATTATGTTTCTAAATTATCTGCCTAGTGAAATGGTTGAAGTTGTTGGTTTGACAATGATTTTTTCATTTCTAGTTGGAACTATCTTGATTTTGTTATTTACATCAGATCAGGCAAATACAAAGAATCTATATTTAAAGAAGGCTAAATAAATTTTAAATAATTTGTTTATCTACAAAGGACCTCTGTTTTTAATAAAGTTAACTCGCAGGTGTAGAACATAATTTTTAATATTGATATATAAATAAATTTAAGATTATGGGTGAAGCTAAAAGAAGAGAAGAATTAGGATTGCCACCTAGAAAAAAGAAAGTTGAATTAAATAAATCTGATAGATACATTTCATGGCTTCCAATTACTAAATCAAGAATTAAGAAATACCCTTATATGGGTGTGGCAACAATGGCACTTGGAGCGATAATTTTCTTAGTCAGTGGCGGAGCAAATAGTATTAATTAATTAATTATATTTTTGGCCTTATTAAGAATTTATCTAAGTTCTTTTTTGAAATAGTCTTAAGCCAGATATTATTGAGATTATTGATGCTACACCAAGAAATATCGAGTAGAAAGGTTGCAAATTAATAATCCCAAAATTGCCTGTATGCCATTTGATTAACCAAAAAGCATCTATCCCTAATGGCTGAAGAATACTATAAATAGTCCCAGATAAAATAGTAATTAATAAAGGGATTGCTGAAAGTGCCGTTATTTTTCTGTGAATTTTTCTTTTATCAGTTTTTAATTTTTCCATTTATTTCCTCAAATAAATATGTAATTCTTTTTCGTTTTTGCATGGCATCCATTTATCTTGATTCTTATGTATTCCTTTGCAACCAAGTTCTAAAGCTTTATTTTCGGCGTCCTTTTCAGAAAGAAATTTACCCCTCATATGTGCATGCGAATAACTATTGAAATTCAGAGATAAAGAAAATAAAAAAATAAAAAATTTAAAATTTCTAAGGGAAATATGCATTATTTCAAATTTAGTATCTATATCAAGGAGAGATTTTATCAAATATTTTTGTTTCGCCAGTTTTACTAAATGAAACTACTTTGTAGTTCTCATAATCATGAGAGTGCGATTCGTGAGAATGCATTTCCATCCCTGGAGAGCCAAGTGGCATGCCAGGAACTGCTATCCCATTGATATTTGGTTTTTCTCTAAAAAGTTTGTTGATTGATTCAATAGGGACATGTCCTTCAATCATATAATTAGCAATTTGAGCAGAGTGACAAGATCTCAAATTATTGGGAATTTGATATTGGGTTTTTATTACTGAGACATCTTCAACTATTTTATCAATAACTTGAAATCCACTATCTCTTAAATGATTGATCCATTTTTTGCAACAACCACATGATGCCGATCTGTAAGAAACAATTTTTGGGATATCTATATTTTCTTTAGTTAAAGCAATACTCTTATTCGCGTTAATTGAATTTGCAAAAAGAATTCCAGAAAAAAACAGGGTATTTAAAAAGCTCCTCTTAGTAAATATTTTCTTTGAAGCAAAACTGATCAAAACCATTGAATCTACAGATGTATCCCAACAATAATTGAAAATTAATTAAATTGCTATTTGATTAATATCAAGACACTCATAATTGACATTAAAAGATTTTCTATAAAACTAATAATTCCTAATGGAGTTTTGGCATATCCACCGATACATGCACAATTTAATTTTAATTTATCCAAATAAATGGCCTTGAATACTGAAAGCATTCCAAAAATTCCTAAAATTAGAGCAATAAAGATAATTAAAGAGGGTGGAGAAGAGAGTAGAAAACTTATTCCAATTAGTAATTCGCAAAAAGGATAAATATATATCCAGCTATTAAATCGAGAGGATATCAAATCATATTTCTTATAACTTGTTCCAAAAGCTTCAATATCCATTAGCTTAAGCATCGCTAAAAGACAAATTGATATCCCCATGAAAATTTGGAAATTTTTAAGCAATGCAATGGTTATTAACGATGAGGTTCCAAAAACTGCAATTAATGGGGTATATGACTTTAGCTTCATTTTTAACTTTTCAGGATAGAGTCACAAATACTTGATGGATTTGCTTGTTTAACTATTTTTAGTTTTTTGATGAGTGTATCTCGATCTATTTGATGTTTTAAATATTTAATACATAGATTTTTTCCCTGATATACAACTGCTATTGGTTTGATATTTGAAACGATAGCAAAAGCACCAATAACTAAAAGAATGTTAGTAGCTATTCGAATATTTGGTCGTAAATTTGATCTCATTCGTATTCTTTATTTTGAGCTAAAACCTCTCTTAAATATATATCTTTTAATTCGTCATTGTAACCATATTCTTCTACAAATTTATCTAGTTCCTTTATCTCTTTTTCTGACATCAGGCAGCCTTAGATATGTTGTTTTTCATATCCTCAATTTTGTTGATTAATTCATCTAACCATTCTGTGTTGTTTTCGGATCTTTTCTTGAAATATGAGATTTTTGGTTGATTTATTTCTAGTGTCTCATAATCTCCACTCATAAATTTCCCCTGAATTTATACTTTGCATAATTTATCTAGATAAATTATGCTTATCAATAGGCTCTAATACTTATTGGTTATTTCACAAATAACAAATTTTTTTCTCAAGAATATAAACATTAAGGATATTTTCTTACAAAATATGGCAACTAATGAAGAACTAGAAAAAAGAATTGAGACTTTAGAAAAAGAAGTACAACATCTAAAAGCTATTTTGCAGTATCAAATGAGAAATAAGAAAAAGTGATTCTTATTGCAAAGCAATTCCTTTTGTTCAGATAAGCATTTTCTTTTGATTGTTTTAGGTACCTAATAAGAAAGCTTAATATTAAAAATTAGTCCATAATTAATCACTTTTTGAAAAAATAACGTTAGTCATTGATATTTAGATCATATTTGTTTTTATATATATAAAACTACTTGATATGATTAACTCAATTGCTATTACATTGTTATTATTAGGCTCTTTAGTCGCTTACAAAAGACTCAAGAGAAAGAAACGGCAATTTCACGCACCACCTACAAATCAGCTTCCTAGTTGAAGATTAAATTCCGTCTTCGTCTTCTCCAAAAGGATTGTATCTAATATCCCAGATAAGAACTACTACTATAGATAAAAGCAATAGACCGAAAATAACTTGAGGAGGAGGAAATAACATCAATGAAATATAACAATTATCAATAAGCTTTGCTTATGAAAAATTTAAAGGGTAATCAATATTGTTTGGTTCTAAATGTTTTACATAACATGCCGTTGTGCAATCTACTCCCTCACTATTGATGCTACAAGAAGTTATACATTCAAAAAAACTTTCCAAAGCATCTGAATTTTTAATGTTTGAATAAATGTCTTTTTTCAAAACTAAGTCTCCATACTGGGAGTTATCTAGCAATTATCTTCTAGGGCTGTCAAATATTAGGTAAAGTACCTATTCACCATTTTTTTTTAATAACTGTTGAATCCATAAGTTTTTGCCGCCCTTCCTCTAATAGTTTTTTATATTCTTTTCTCGCTTCTTTGATAGGATTCAACTCTAGAGCCTTTCATAACTGGCTTACTTGATAGCTTAAGCACACAACCATAAGAGATTAAAATTTCATTAATCATGAAAGGGTTTTTAGAACTATCATCAAAAGGTTCAAATACTTTTATCCTCCATCTGGCTTTATTGATTAAAGTAAATTCTTCCATAAAAAAAGGGCGTTAGCTTCGCCCTAATCAAAAAGCGGGATAATCCCCATCACCCAACCTTTTTAAAATCTTAGCACTACATATGGTGTTTGTAAGTATTAAAAATTACCTATTGATGGGGTTGTTTGTTTCTGATTAATTTGTCATTATAGAAGTCCCCATCACCTAGGCTCGTAAGAGTCTTTTTTTTTGTTTGTTTGCCTTTTAGGCTTATGAGTTTTTAATTAGTATTTAAAGACTTTTTATTTAATTTTTAAATTCGATAATTAATAATTAAAAAAAAATAAATTTATTCATGCAAACTTACATCGTACACTGGCAATTTCCAGATCAAGAAAGTCATATGCAAGGGGCCGAAGCTTTTGCGGGTTTTGTGGAAGGAGGATGCGAAGGTGATGAATTTGATGGGTTTAAAGTTATTAATCGAGTAGTAAATCCTGAGGGAGCTAATGGATGGGCAATAGTTGAATCTTCAAACCATCAGAACATTTGGAAATGGAGTAGTATCTGGGTCGATAATTTTGGCGTAGAAATTGAAGTTACGCCAGTTCTAACGGATAAAGAATTTCTTTCCGTTCATAAAGAAATTGCAGCAGCCCCTAACTAATAGTTAATCTTTTGTGTATTTGACTGTTGATTTAATATAAAAGGGTAGTAAATATTTTTTATGGGAAAATTTTCTTCTGAAGAAATTGAAAGTCAATACAATATAATAAAAAAGCTCTTAGCTGAACCTGAAAAGTATAGAGATGCCATTAATGCAATAAAAAGAGATATTGCATATATGCCTTTGGAGCTTAAAAAAAAACTTGAGGAAGAGAATATTATCTTATGAATGAATCGCAAATCGCATCTACTATAATCGTTAATTTTTAAAAATTAGTAAATAGCTATTCTCGTAAACTAACCGAGAGAGTCTAAATCTCTACGATGGTGAACTGTATTTGCGCAATCTTGTGGAACTTTTTGTTCTCTCATTAAATCTGCAATTGTCGGATAATCCTTTGCATTATCAAGATCTCTTGCATTTTTATCTTGAATTGCGAATGGTGATCTTTTTAAATTCATAATTTATTTCCTCAAAATTTTTGTTGGATTCTGAATACAGATCCTGGATTGTCATGTACGTAAGTGTTGAATTCTCTTGCAAGCATTAGGCAATCGTATGCATCGCGCGCGTAGAAGCCAACTTCATGTGTCTTATTTGTTGAATCTTTGTAACTCAACACATATTTATTACAAGATTTAATTGGTGTTGAAGGCATTTAATTTATCTCCGATACCACTATGTTCTAACTAAACACGCTTATCAATTGACTAATAGAAATGTACGGTTTGAGGTACAAATATATACGGAAAGAGGACCAACAATTTAATCTTTAAATGGATAAAATGCAAATATTAAAATAAGAAGAGATTATAAAAAATTGGCTAAAAATTATTTTTAAATTCGGTTGTTAATTCAAAAAGGGATTTTATAAAAAACTCATTTATCTTAAAGATTTCTCCTGCCGAACATTAAACTTTTACATCTCGATATGGTTTTTAATTGTTTATTACCAGCTAGTTACTACCACTTAATGAAAAAAGTTTGAATCTGCTAACTAGCGATCTAGAAAAAATGAATAGTTGCAAAATGATTTTTTGTAATATTATTGATAGGTAATATTAATAGTTTAATTAACGATTAATTATGAATTTAAAAATTATTAAGAAATCTATTTTGATTACAATATTAATTTTTCCACAATATTTAGCTTCAGTTAAATCATCTAATCTGAATGAAATTCAATTTAATGATCTTTCAGATCAATTATTAATTTCTGGTTGGAAACCATCATCAGATAAAAATAGAAAAGATAAAAAAGCTAGCGATAAGACTATAAAGGCATTAAATAAGTTCAAAAAAATATCTTCTTTGAAAACTTACTTTAAAAAAGCTAGAGGATATGCTGTTTTCCCAAATGTAGGGAAAGGAGGAATTGGTATAGGAGGTGCAAGGGGAAAAGGTGAGGTTTTTGAAAAAGGTAAAGTTATTGGTTCAACTACCTTAACTCAGGTATCTATTGGCTTTCAATTAGGTGGACAAGCATTTAGTCAGATTATCTTTTTTAAAGATAAGAAATCCCTTGAAAGATTTACTGAAGGTAACTTTGAATTTGGTGCATCAGCCAGCGCAGCTTTGATTTCAGAGGGAGCAAATGCATCTTCTGATTATAGTGACGGAGTTGCTGTTCTTACATTCTCAAAAGGGGGGCTAATGTATGAAGCAAGCATTGGAGGACAGAAGTTTAGCTATGAAGAATACTAAAATTAAATTCTTTTTTATTTAATTAATAAAATCTCTATAAAAAATTTATTTCTTTCTCCGGTTTTTTAGGGTTAGATACAAATTTGTGTATGCTGCAATTACAAGCAGAATTAAAAGAAAGGTATTTAAATTCATTTATTAATTAATCCCAAGTTTAATTTTACTCTTTAGAAAAACATTTAAAAACTCATTTTCATCATTTTTAAGACTTGGCAAATTATTCGGGCTATTTGTACATGAAAAAATTATTGCCTCTCTAAAATCATCGTTTTTTTGTCTTGGTCGATGATGCATAACTTTACCACTAAAAATTAGAGCTTCTCCAATAGATAATCTTGGATGAATAGACAAAAAAGATGATAAGTAAGCAAATATAGTGTCTAAATATTTATTTCTAAATCTTGGAGAAATGAGTTTTGGTATGAAGCCCGTAACTCCATTATTTTGATTTGTATCCTGTAAATAGATTGCTAACTTATAAAGTTTAAATTTTGGACCAATAAAATTTCTGCCGTGAAAATATTGGTCTCTATGCCATATAAGTTCCTTGGTTTTTTTATTATTTAGAATATGCATTACAACATAAGGATAGATATTGTCTTTAACAAGTTCTTCAGCAATTTTTACGTATCCGTTCTTCAAAAGTAAATTAGCATATAGTTTATAGTTTTTTTGAAGATATTCTTTTTTTACTTTTAAGGCTCCAGCATCCTTTCTATCTTTTATGAGCAAATCTTTTTTATTTTTGAATGATAATTTATCAACTAAATCTTTTTTGATACCTATATCTGGTTTGATCTTGGCAAATCCAAATTTGTTAAATTTAAAATTCTTAGAGGATGACCCAAACACTTTCAAAAATTATTTGTATTGATGTTAAATATACCACTATAAAAAAAAATAAAATATTAACTTTTTCAAGTTAAGTTTATTAGAATTTAACTCAAGTAATTAATATATGCTTTTTTTAGATTTGTTTTAATAATCGTTTTTTAAAAAGTTAATAATAATACAACAAGAATAAATTCTATAAAGTTATTGTCATCTAATTTCAAAAATATTTAGATTACAGGAAGCATTCAAAATAGAAAACTTTAAGGTATTAATATTAAGAAGCTTAACGCTTTTTTATTTAATACCTAAATATCTTTCGCAGTAAAAGTTTGCCAATTCGCGATTATTATAATTTTTTATTTCCTTTAGATTAAGCTTCTTCATTGCTTCATTACCTGTAATTTGGTAGCTAGAGTTTAGTTTTGCGCAGGTGTCTTTTATTTTTGATTCCTGATCAAATGGAGTTCTAAGATAAAAAGCAAAAATGGATAGGAACAAACCAGTAGTAACTAATTTTCTGTGATTCTTCCACCATTTGTAAAATTTAGTTTCCATTAGAAGTAAGGTATGTAATCTATACATACTACTTGCATAAATTTAAAATACCACTCTCGTTTTAATATCGAAAAAAAGAGAGTGGTATCCTTGGAAATTTAGATTAATTATCAGTTAAAGAAACTATTTTTTGCTTTCATATAGTCTCTAAATTCTATAGCTGCTTTATATATTATTGAGTAAACCTCGATAGTTACTCTAAAAATTACTACAGAAAGAAGACTAACAACTAAAGTTAAAAAATAAATTTAGTAAACTCTAGGGCATATTTTTTTAAATTATTTTAGATCTAAATTAGATTTTCAAAGTAATGTTTTTGGAATAAAAGATTTTGCATGAAGGGGTTTTCTATCCGCGAGCCATTTTCTCATTTTAATTATTTAAAACTCGTCTGTTTAAGAATATTTAAGTGCAAAGTTTTGATTATTTTTTACAATAGATAAAGGTAATTTTGGCATTATGGCCACTAGAATAAATAAATATTTAAGTGAAGCCGGTTACTGTTCCAGAAGAAGAGCGGATAGATTAATTGAAGAAGGAAAAGTAACAATTAATGGTAAAACTTCAGAAATTGGCGCCAAGGTAGATTTAGACGATCAAGTAGAAGTTGAAGGGAAAAGAATAGATAAACTTGAGAAACAAAAAAACATATATCTCGCCTTTAATAAACCAGTTGGAATTGTTTGTACAACCGATAGAAGAGTAGAGCCTGACAACATAATAGATTTTATTAAATATCCTAGGAGAATCTTCCCTATTGGAAGATTAGACAAGCCCAGCGAGGGATTGATTTTTCTAACTGATGATGGAGATATCGTGAATAAAATCCTGAGAGCAAGAAATAATCATGAAAAAGAATACATTGTTAGTGTTAATCGTCCTATTAATAAAGAATTTATTCAAAGCATGAGTAATGGAGTTGAGATATTAGGAACCATAACAAAGAATTGTTTCGTAAAACAACTAGGGCCTAGGAAATTTAAAATCATACTTACTCAAGGACTTAATCGTCAGATTCGGAGAATGTGCGATTCTCTAGGCTATAGAGTAAATTCATTGAAGCGTGTAAGGATTATGAATATTAAGTTAGACGTACCAACAGGAAAATATCGCGAATTCACCAAAGAAGAACTCTTGCAATTAAACGAATTGCTCAAAGACTCATCAAAAACATTTACTAATTAATATCCTTATATTTTTTTCGACTATCAACAATAAAAATGTTATTTTGGTTTAAATAATCTAAAAAAATGTCACTTAGGGTTCAAGCTTTTGGAAAATAAAGGGTTTAACTTAACTCAGGGCATTGCTTTACTACTTCTAAGGCCTTTGAATTTACCTGCAAATTTTGTTCTAAAATTAATTATTTTTATAACAAACCCTAAAAACAATATTGGATATTAATAAAAGATTAAATTTCACCCAAAATCTAGACAAATAATCTTCTTAAGTTGTTGATATTTTAAAGAAAATAATTAATTTATAAATAACAAGTATTTATTAATGCAGATAAATTCGCAAGGCTGGAGCTTAATTTTTAGTATTGGAGCAATTATTTGTTTAATACTTATTTAATGGAGAAAATAGAACAATTTACTCTTAATAAATAAGGACAGAAGTAGAGTAAAAGTTTTTGAACTATTTGAGGATGTATCAAAACATTGACGCAATTATGATTAGTTATGAGTGTTTATATAAAAATATTATTAAACCTGGTATAAAGGGAGCAGAGCATAAGGTATAAAGGAAGCGAGAAAAGAATATAAGCATTTATTAAATGAAGGTTTGAAGAAAACAATTATCTTCAAAGCTACTTCTAAAGTTTTTCATAAAATCACAAACTCCAAAAAAATAAAGTTTTTGAAAGAACAATATTATGGTTGCTATCCTTATTGTTATATTGCATTTAAGTACTAATGAAGGAATTACAAGAAAACACTATTGATCAAATAAGAACTCTTCTTAGATATTTGAGTGAGACAGATCTATTGAAAAATAAAGATATTCTCATGTGTTTAGATGTAATAGCAAGAGAGTATGGAGGAGAAGTCGTAAATAACAATTAAATGTCAAATCCAGATCAAAAAACAATTTTGCTAGAACAAGTTTATGACGAAATTAAGAGCATTTGTATCAAATTTCAAGACGAATCTGGAGCTACGGATATGGAAGTAAAAACTCTACTAAGAGAACTTGCTAGGGTTTGGCAAAAAGGTCTTGATGATGATTACGACATAGATTGGGAAGTTTAAATAAGTATTTTCTACCTTGATTTAATTTCTAATTCTGATTTGAATTAATATAGCTAAATAGATTCTTATGCAGAAAACACTTGCAAATTTCTTTTACTGGTTGTTGATGAAGACTGCTGAAAGTTACTATGGAGAATCAATGCAAACAGAAGAAGTACCTTATACTCCTTATTTTTAAAGTAACTATCTAACTATCTAACAATTTTTCCCATTCATCTCTAGCAGCTTTTTTCTTTTATTCTTTCCTAGATGTCATAACAGGTGGTTCTTCACCCCATATGGAAGTAACCTTCCTAGAATCAATGGATATTTATTTAAAAATTGGTCTTTATTTTTTGTATTTTCAATAAACTTTTTAACTCTTGATCGATTTGAGTTAACCAACCAATAAGACCTATCAATTTCTTTTTAAGGATAAAAGTCTACTCTCCAACGGTTCACGCAATATGTTAGAGAGTTGTATCCATTACAGTTCCAAAATTTTAATAACTTTAGAGCGAAATGGTGGAAACTTATATCATTGAAAAATGCCCAACAAAAGTAAATACCAAATGCAGTGACAACTAATGAAGCATACTGAAACCAATGCTTACCTGACTTGTCTATACCATTTTTATCAAAATTAGAATTGCTCATTTAAAGGATTGGATATGCTATCCAACCAAATAAAGTGTAGTTAAGAATGACAGCCATAAAACCTATCATTGCAAGCCTTCCATTAGTTCTTTCTGCAATAAACCAATAGCTATTTGGCCATTCAAATTTAGTCTTATTAGATATTTGATCTTCTAAAAGTGGATCCTCTTTATGAATATTATCCTGATCAAGATAATATGTACTATCTGGGTAATAACTTTCGCTTCGAATATTTTCTTCTTTTTTAATCATTTTTAAGATATTTGAACTTTATATATCTTAAAAACAAAAAAGGCTAAATAGGTTGAAAAGCCATAACTTATTACTCCCTATTACCGCGCCTTTATTATTTGAGATTGTGAGCTCGAAATACAGGGAGCCTGGGTAACTCTACAGTATGAATTAGTTTTAAAGAGTCGGGGCTACAAGATTCGAACTTGGGACCTAGTGCTAAGAATTAATTAGGTCGAATAAATTTATTGATTTAATCTTACAAAAATATTTTTATCTAAGATTTCAATTTATTTTCTAATCAAATTAAACTTCTCAAATAAAATAAATATCAGTTAAATTTGTAAAAATATTTTTTTAAATTGAAGATAACTAAGAAGTTTATATTATTTGTAGGAATACTGGCAGCGGCGATTTCTGTACCCAGTGTTCTACTCATAACTGGAAATATTGGGAATGCCAAATCGACTGCTTACAAAAGAGCGAAGAAAATAATGAATCCTGATCTTTATCTGACTTATAGGATTACTGATAGGATTGTGGAAGCAAATAATATTAAAAGACCAATAAGAATTGCGGTAAGGAAAGGTGTTGATTGTTCAGGTGCGCTCGGATTAGATCCATCTAGTAGTAAATGTCAGGCAGCGCAGTTGTTACCAGATATAGATAAAACAACAAATTTTGATATTTGGGCGTCTCAAGTTATTAACACTATGGCAGGCCAAGCTAATGCTTTTGCTAGTAGCGATAGTGGAGTTTTATTAGTTAATAAAGCATTACTGAAAGAATTGATGGGAAGACCTCAACAATTAGCATGCGTAATTTCCCATGAGTTGGCTCACATTACTCAAAATCATAATGATGAAAAAAGAAAAGCAAGGATGAAATATGATTCAATAGCTGCAACAAGAATCTCAGAAAGAATAGTTAAACTGAAAAATGCTCAAGCGGGTGCTTATTTTATGGCAGCTATGATAGGTGGGATTTCTGATAGTTACTCAGGTACTAATACTTCTCTCAATCAATTATCAAATCAAATTGCATTTAATAATCTTGCATCTCAAATGTTGGCCCCACAGATAACTGAAAAGGCAATGGAATACTCACCAGTTATCGCTGAATCAATTAATCAAATGCAAGGATTAAGTCCAGAATATATGAAGCAAGGATTTAGTTATATTGATAATTATCTTAGAGATTCGGCATTGTCGCTTACCGCTTTTGGAAGAGGTCTTGAATACGAAGCAGATCTGCTAGGGACTCAATATGCTGCGACAGCGGGATTTAGTGAAAAAGCTTGCCTTAAATTATGGACAGAAACTATGCCCCATGATACAGATAAAATCATTGCAAGATTGTTGCCTCAGGGAGTAGCAGATCCAGGTAAAAAGAAACCTGAAATATTCATAAATAAGCAAAAACCTGAATTATTAGATGATAAAGAATGTAAAAATAAAATTAAAGTAAATAAGAATAAAAGATTACAGACAAAATGTAGATTAATTGCAAAAAAAAGAAAAGCTAAAGATAGAGAGCGAATCAGTGAACAGACTTTAGAAATACTAAGTACTCATCCAAGCGATGAAAGGAGGGCTAAAGCTATAGGTGAGCATATACAAAATATAGAGTTGTTTAATAAATTTAGAGAAACCGGAAAGAAAAACAGATTAAAAAATACTATGAGAGATTGGAGCTATGATAAAGAATCAGACAGCCTCGTTATATCTGATATTGAAAAAGATCCCAAACTTATAGGTCTAGAAAAAACAGGTACAAGTGGAATAAATATTGATAATTTTTTAGATTAGGAGAAAACTATTAAATGAAAAAATTTTTAATATTAGCACTAATTGTCTCATCAAATCTATTTTTTCTTGAGCCTTTAATCTCTCAAGAAATTGTAGAAGATAAAAATTTAATAGAAAAAGTTTCCTTTGATATTTGGTGGGAAGATAAATATAACGATTCTGTTATTACCCTTAGAACTTACCCTGAAGATATCAAAACTATTCAAGTTGGTAATGGTAGGTTTATAAATAAAAACCAAGTATTAGAAATTTACAGAGAGGTTAATAAAGGTTTTATTTTTTCTTCAAGTTATTACATTTTTAATATCGTTTATAAAGATGAAAATTCAAAAGTTTCCACTGGAAAAATTATTTTTTCAAGTAAAAGAGCAAGTAATAAGTTTGAAAAGGCATTAGTAGATTTTGGTTTTTAAATAAGATTTCATATATTTTCTTTTAAGAAAGTAAGAAATAAAAAAGTGAGTTTGATGGCTAACTAGTATTAATTAGTTTTTAAGAGTAGTTGCTATAGTATTCGAACCTGCTATCTAGTGCTCCCAAAATACCCTTTTTATAATTTGAGATATTAGATTAAATAAACAAGTGAAGCTAAGACTTATTAGTTGGTCTACTTATAGAATTATTTGGCTTTATAAATAGTTCAAATATACAAAATCACACTTTGCGATACAAATAATTGTTAATTAATTTCTAAAGTTATCAGCTCTAAATATTGAACAAAAAGTAAACAATGAAAACTAGTAAATTTATTATCTGTAGAAGGGGAGCCCTTTTGATTTGATTATAAATAAGTCGAGCTCTATTATCCAATCCATGTTCACAGAATTTGCCCAATTTACATAAAAATTTAGAGGAGGATAATTCTTTTTATCTATATGAGAAGTTCTAATATCATCGATCAAGATAACAGTTTTTGAGAAATTATCTAAATATTTTTTAATAGTATCTAGTTCAAATAAGATTGGAGTATCGGTAACTCCTTTGAAAGTTATACCCTCAGAATAATGTCCGTCTAACCAAAAGCAAATATCTCCATTTAGAGAAGAGCATATTTCTTCAAAACATAGTTCGGATGTTCCATTATAAAGAGCTATATTTTTTGAAAATTTTAAATTCCTTTTTGCTATTTTTAGACATTTCTTTGAGGGCTCAATTGAATGAACAAAACTAAAATTTTCACTCAAAAATTTTGTTGTTTGACCTAAATAAGTTCCAGTTTCAACCCAAACAGAATTTTTAATCCCATGACGCAATAAAAGAGATTGTTTAATGAAATGAGGAGCAGGAGGAGAACATTTTTTGAAAAAATACCATTCTGATATCCATTTCAGTCTGTCCAAGAAAATGAAGGGAAATAATATTACCTTTGAAAATATTTTTGATAATTTATAGAAAATCATATTTGTCTTGGGGAAATCTTTGTACTTAAATTTATAATTAAATATTCAATTAACTGTCCTTCCAATACAAAGCTATACAAATAATTTTTATTTTATCGCTAAAAGCAATATTGAGAATACTAAAAGTCAATCTGGGCGATAAGATTCGAACCTTCGACTTAGTGCTCCATAAGGTTTTAAAAGTTGGTCTATATGATTGGGTCGTAGCAAGTAAGTAAACCAGAATTTTTAGAAGTTATTTTTAATTTGAAAAAACATTTGCATAATTTCTTAAAACTGTTAATTTTAGTGGGCTTCAATAAGTTCAAATGCAAGATCAAAGAATTGAAAAGTTAGTAGCTGTTACAGTAAACATAATTAAGGTGCTTGTAATAATTTATCTAGGCTTCGTAGAAGTATTTAAAATTAGCAAATTACTTAAGGACAATTTGGATGCTGAATTAGATATTTCTCGAAAATGGGCTTCTCAAAATTATTCAATTCTAAAAAAACGACTAGAGAAACAAAAAATAGCGGGAGTATAAAAATTATTGCTATAAATTAATTGAGGCCAAACCTCGTCAGCAAAATCTAAATTTGCTGCAAGATATAAATTGATTCTATATAGTTGCGAGTCGATTTAATAACCCTTTCAGTAGTTGGAATTTCTGAAAGGGTTTCTTGTTTTAAACTTCCCAATCAATATCAAAATCCTCATCTAGGTCTTTGTCTAGTTCTTCCATATGATTTTTCTTTTTATCGATAATTTAGTTAATTATTTTTTTTATTTTTTCTAAATTCCATTTATCAAATATTAATTTCATTTCTCTTTCGTAATATCTTACTTTTTTTGCGAAAGGTAGTTGTTGAATAATTATCCCAAGGGGAAATTTAAAAAAAGAAGAAACAAAAACAATATAAAACTCGACAAATGAAGGTTTTGGTGGGAGAGGTAAATTTTTTATGTATGCCCAATCAATGCATGGTTTTAGTTGCTTATCACTAGCGATAATATTTTTTTTACATCTCCACCAAGAGAATAGATAAATGCAAATAAAAATCGGTAACGGAAGAAGTCGCAACATTAAATATCAATATTTAAATAGCTATCTGGCAATAAGGATAGCAACCATCTCTATTTATCTATATAAGATAGACTTATATCCTAAAAAATTCAAGAAAATTATATACAATCTAGGGAAAAGCCATAAGAAAGCCCCTAAAAAGGAGGTCATTCCCCCTAATTTTTCCGTAATTCAAATTAGGTAATCGCTGAAAAGACAGTCGGGGCCTAGGAATTCCAACCTGCGACCTAGCGCTCCCAAAACGCCCAGCTTTTCTTACATTTACTGTAAATTAAATAGGAATAATTTTTTTTTCTAATTTGGCAAACTGTCTATATTTTCTATTAGAGCAGAAATTAATTTCGCGGAGTGATGGTTGTATTTTATGAGGAATTTACTAAAGTCTCCAGATGAGTTCTCATTGGCTTCATCGGAAATCACTCTAATTATCTGAAATGGAATTCTTTCCTGTTTAGCTACCTGTGCAACTGAGGCTCCTTCCATTTCTACAGCAGATAGATCCTCCATTCCTTTTGATATTTTTTCAATGTCATTCTTATTACTAATGAATTTATCTCCTGTAGCAATTAGACCTTCATAAATATTTCCAAAATTTTTCAATAAGCCATCTTTTTTTGAGTTTTTTAAAGTACTTAACGTCCAATCATTAATTGATTTATTGCTTTTTATTCTTACAGTCTTTAGGGCAGGTATCTCATATTTTTTGAAAAGTGGACGTGCATCCATATCATGCTGTATTAATTCATAAGGAATAATAATATCCCATTGTTTTAGCTTTGAATTAACTGCTCCTGCTACACCAGTAAAAAAGATTGCATCAACTTTAACTTTGTTAAATTGATGACTAATTAATCTGGTCGCTGCTCTTGCTGCACTTACCTTACCCCAGCCACTCCAAGCAATTGATAGTTGTATCTTAAAAGATTTGGAAGAGGAATTAGCAAAACACCAATCTCCGGAATGAATTTTTAAGTCACCATATGCTTTTGTTTCAATATTTTCTAAATTTTCAAGAGTAGAACCAATTTCTTCAGGCATTGCACAAAGGATACCTATGTGCTTTGAAATTTTATTTTTTTTATCCATCACGGGAACATTTAGGTTGCAAGCTTCTTTGGGTGGCATTTCTTATTAGCTAAGACTTACTGCTATAACTGATCGGGGCGACAGGATTTGAACCTTAGACCTAGTGCTCCCAAATCACTAGGTCAGAAAGAGCTATAACTACAATTATAGGCTATAACTTCAGTTATAAGCCCTTTTTCTTCTAAAACCTTATAAGACTTTCTAATGCTTAATGGATTTTTCCCTAAAGTTGTCCTAGTGCTCTATAAGGTTTTAAAAGTCGGCTTACAGGATAAAAGTCATAGCTGGTGAGAATTTAGGGCTTGAAATCACTCCCTTTAGCCGCCAGAAAATAACCTAGATATTCTTTCTTATTGAGAATTTAATGCGGTCTTAAGTGGTAAGCGTTTTATTTATTTAATCCCATTATTATTAGGTTTGTTTTCTTTGTGCTTGCCCAACGTTTCTTAGTTAGCTCTTGATATTCAGGACTATTGTAAGCATCTATCGCAGCTTGCTTTGAGGGGAATGAAATAACGACTGATAGTTTTCCACCTCTACCTTCAACAATTTGAGGATCAGAATCTTTCATAACTAAAGATCCTCCTACTGACTTTAGCCAAGGTTTAAATTCTTGAACATATTCTTTAAAAGCTGCTGGTTTTTTAACTATGGTAGTTAACAGCCAAAAGCCTGAAGCATTAACAACAGTGGGTAAAGTAAAAGCGGCTAATAAAGGTATTAATAATTTACGCATTAAAAAAGAGGGTTTTATCCCTCTATGTTAGATCGACTCTCAATCAATTAGTAATTAATTAATTTTCTTTTTCCATCTCTAGTTTCTACTTTATTTATTCTTAACCCAATGAAAAGAACCCATATAAGTGCAAAGACTACTGGTAAGAAAACGATTGCAAGTTTAATCATTTTTAAAATAGTGTTATTTGCACAAAAGAATAACCTTTAAATAATTTATAAAATATAGGTACTTTATCTAAAAAAAGTAGCTAATTGCTCTTTAGTTTAGATCGACTGTCAATTATTAAAAATACCTCCTAAAAGGTCTGCCATCTTTAGTCTTATCTTCAGTATATCTTCCACCTCTTTTACCTCTATAAGTTGGAGGCGGTATTCGATCATCACCTAGTGTTCCCAAAGGACTCGATCTATTAAATGAGATTTCTTTAAATCCTTGTCATAGGCTTTATTGTCTACATATTACGTAAGAAGCCTTAGACTAAATATGAGTATATCTTCGAAGTTTATATAAGGTGTTTATAGACTCTAGCTACCCCTGCAGCTAACCCCCTGTATGATCTAGTGTTCTGTATTAACTAGGTTTGTAATCTGAAGGTTTATTTGGAAAGTCGATCTAAATTAAGGCGCAAATATCTCCTTTTTTTGTGAATTTCTTTTAAAAAGTTTATTAAAAATTTTAATTTATCCTTTGGTAAAAATCTGAATTAATATTCACGAAATATATAAAGAATTACTTTATTATTTTCTGAGCAGGTGTTTTCACTCTTTTTAAACTATCGTGATTTGATCCTTTCCCCTTATTGAAAAGGATGTAGATTAGAAAGACATTGGAACCTGCAAGTAGAAATTGCGAGAACTGAAGTATTGGATCTAATCTCCATCCTTGAAAAAATAGTATCCCACCACATAGGAGACTTATAGCTCCAATAAGTGGAGCCCAACTATATTGTTTTGAAGAGAAATTGGAGAAAATAAACAAACCTGCTAAAGCCAAAATGATCCCTACAATTGAAGCCCAATTTAAAGAAGCATTAACCATAAAAATTTAATAGTCTTAAACATCTAATAATATAAATCATAATTGTGATTTTTTAATCTTTCTATTTATTGAGTACTTTCCTTAAATAAATACATCCCAGATTTTTTATAAATTCATTTTTTGTCCACTCTCTCTGGAGACGGAATCTATTCAAAAAAAACAGGCTTAAAAAGGCTTTTATGAGTTGGACTATAGAGTAATGGCGACAGGATTTCAACCTGCGACCTAGTGCCCCCAAAGCAATGGGCTTTATTTTTAAGAATTGCTTGAGAATCTTATCCTAGTCTTAACAAATAATTGATATTGGAAAGAGTTTGAGACAACTTATAATGCATAATCTTAGAAGATCATACAGGATGTAAATAGACCTAAGAACTCTCTTTACCTAATTCCTTCAAGCTGCCTTGAAAAAAAATATCTTGCTAGGAAAATATTAAAATCCTATTAATGGAAAAGTGTAATTATGGTAGTGAGTACAAGTCTTTTTGAGTAAATTTGAGGGATCTGCAATCCAATTCATTTTTTAAATGAATCTGCATCCAATCCCATATGCCTTGATTTTATAAAATATCAAAAAATTTGCACTCTATTTAATGATTTTAGGGGAATTACCTGCTCAAAATTACTTGGAATTTTTGGCTTTTATTATGTGCACTTTAGAAAAGCCAGAGCGAGAAACTAATTTTCAATTCTATATTTTCTGAATAGTTGTTTTGTTTCTCCAAATAAAATAATTGAATTCTTTAAGATGTATTGATCAGATACGTGAGCTAATAAATCGGAAAATCTATTTTTGATTAATTCATTATTATCAAGAGATTCAATGTCATCATCAAGATCTATTAAATCATTTAGATTAGAATGACTGAATCTTAATTTCCTTATAGACCTTGAATAATTACCTATCGTTTTAAGAATATCTTTCCCATCATCTGATAAACCTATTGTACTTAAATTATTTAGGAGACTCTCGTTAATATTTTTATTTTTAAAGATGGGTGCATCACAATATTTACAAATAGTTTCTTCAGTATTGTATGGAGCAGTGCAGTATATACAGGTTGGCATATCTTAATTGGAATTAAATTTTTTTTTATTTATTAACTCTTTTTCTTCTCTCTTAACATTTGTCTAACAGCTGAAATAACTGTTCTCGCTCTTTCAGAGTCACCTGATTCTTTATTATCTTTACCTCCAGCAATCATATAGCTTTTTGGACCTCCTGCAGTTCTTAAAGTAAGCGTAGTACCTTGATCTATTTCCATGCCAATTACGTCTTTATAATAATATTCTGATGTATCTACATATGATACAAGTCCTGTCTCAATATTAGTTAATTGTTCCCAAGAGAAGATTTGGTCTTTTCCGTAATTAAGTATGCATATACCTCTTGTATTTGATCTAACCATTCCATCATCTCCCTTTCTGTATTTTGGCTCATTACCTTCCATCTCCACATTTGGGATAAACCAAAACCAATCTTGAGTTTGTACAAGCATTCGTTCATCTATTCCGCATGCTTTTTGAGCAGTTTCAAAATTTTTTTCAGCGAAATGTTTGTATTCATCTTCTATATCTTTATCGGTTAAGCCTCCAAGTAATTTTGAATTCACAACCCAACCTCCACCAACAAGTAAAATAACTCCTAGGCCTGCGGCTTCAAGAGGAAAACATATTATGCCAGGAATAATTAACCATGCAGCAGTTTTAGTCCAAAATTCTCTAGAAAAATATTTTGCTATATCGCTTTTTTTTGCCATTGTTAATTAAATAAATTCCGTTTATCTTATAAATTTCAAAGCTTAACTCGTTTGAAAAAAAATAATGATTTTACAGTTTGTTACTTATTTTTTTTAATATTCTCACAATCATTGAATTTTCTTCTGTATTTGAGCTAATTATTTGGTTTAACTCTTTCATATCATCTAGGATTGAGTCTTCTATTTCTCTGGAGGTGTATTTTATTTGGTCGTAAATATCATTAATTAATATTTTCTCTTCAGTTCCTAAATCAAAATTTTTAATTAGTTTGATTTGGTGTAAAATATCATTCTTATTATTTGTAATGATATCTTTAGCTTCTTTAATCTTAGTTAAGTTTTTATTTTTAACTAAATTCTTTTTCTCTAAATAATCTAAAAATTCATTTGCTGTAATTCTAAAAATAATGAAAAGCCCTAAGATAACTAATAAAAAAATTAATTTTACATCGCTGTTATTATAAAAATTTGCTACTACAACATAAATCAAATAACTAATTATTAATGAGATTGGATAATAAATTTTAGATGCGACTTCTGCATAACTAAATCTAAAATCATTCTGGTCTGAAACTCTTCTAGATACTGGGTAGAATCTTAGACTTAGACTGTTTTCTATTAAGGCTATTGAAAAAAATATAAAGGAAATATCAATTTTTCCTAGCAATACATAACAAAATGCTAGTAAAAGGAGGGAATAAAATATGGGGCTATTATATCGCATATTTAAAGTTCACTTAAAATGCTTGAACGTTTTTGATTGTATTCATCATCACTTATTAATCCTTGATCATGAAGAGATTTTAAACTTTTTAATCTTTCTTCAACCGATTTCCCTATATTTTCTGAGCTGGCATTTTGATTATCTAAAGGACTCATATTATTGGCAAGATTTAAACCTGCTCCCAGCCCAACCCCTGCTCCGATGAATGACCCAGCAACGCCAGAATCATTTTTTGAGGCATTTTCAAGAACATCAAAACTCCTTTCAAGACTATAAGTTTCTTTATTATTTGAAATAGCCCCTCCTTTAATATTTATTGATGAAGCTGTACTTAATGCTTTCTTGATTTCAATAAAGGTTGGGTCGTCACTTATTACTGAAATACCTTGTATGAATAGTTCGCCAAATTCAATACCAAATTTTTTTAAGGAAGATTTCAAACGAATTCCACATTCGTTTGAGAGTCGTTTTGTAGAAGAGCTGAGATTAAAGACGTTATTATTTTGGGCTGCCTCTGATATCGATTGGTCAATTTCTCTTTCAATAAAAGGAAGAATAAAGTCTCTTAAATCTTTTGTTTTGTATGAACGAGAGGTGCCAGCAACTTGATGAAAAAAACTTTGAAAGTCTGTTATTTTTATTCTAGAGCTACCATAACAGCCAATAGGCACCAGAACATTGTATGTATTATCAAATACTTGAATAGGATCTCTAGTCCCCCATGTATATTCAGTTGAATTTATACAAGTTGAAAACCAAATGTCGTAGGGAATTGAGTTCTCACCACCAGGTATTAATCTTCTCAATAAGGGGATATTTGGAGATTCTATTGGATAAGATCCCGGTTCAAGCGTACCTACAAGTTCACCTGATGATAAAAGCAATCCAACTTGAGATTCTTGTACTAATATTTGAGATCCATAAGCGGGTTTATTTATAGGGTGTTTCCATACAATGAATTCTTTTGGATCAACGTCACATCTTAATATTTCTGTCACTAGCTTAATGAATTTACCTTAACTTACTTCTTTAAAAAAAAAACTGAGTAAGTTGTAAAAAAAAATTAATGATAACAACTGCTAAATAAATTATTTAACTTTATTCTCAGATCATATACAGGAATTACGAGGAGAAGTTTCTAAGACGTCTGCCAATAAATTAAAAAAATATCACAGTAAGACTCTAGGCCAAATTATTCTATCTGTGATCTAAGCATTCTTTTCTATTCTTCTAACTGGTGTTATTGAATAGAGAGAATAAAGCAAAAATGAGAGAATTATTTAAATCAATAGAGGCACTTGAGGGTAATCCTTATAGAGTTGTTGATATTTAAATTCTTTCTCTATTTGCAGGAAGTAAATAAGCATCTATTGGGTATCTTCGAAGATTCTAGCTACCCTTTCAGCTACCCTTTGGGGTATGAAACATCAAACAATAAAAAAGCGAGCATGGGAGACTCACAAGTATAACTTGGTTTTTAAGAGTCGGAGCGACAGGATTCGAACCTGCGACCTAGTTCTCCCAAAGCACTGGGCGTTATTTTTAAGAAAACCTTGAGACTTTAGTTATAGCCTAGACTAATTATAGATGGTGGAACGAGTTTGAGACAGCTTATTGCTAAATCTTCGAAGATCATACAAGATGTTTATAGAACTTAGAGCCCCCTCTAAAGCCCCTTCTTTGACCTGGTGTTTAAGGTTGCAAGGCTAGTAAATAAAAAAGCTTTTTTAAAAAATTAAATCTACAATAAGGGCAAATAAACTTTTTTATGACAGATAGAGAAACAATTGAATCAATGTTGTATGAGCTAGCAACACCTGAGAAAATGGGCTCATTTTTTGTAAATAACGCCACTTCAGATTTTCTATTCATTAGACCTAGTGGGAATCCAATAAGTGCAAAGGGATTCGAGGAAATGATGAGTTCGGGTGATGTGGTTCAGGAAAAAGCAGAAATTACAAAAATTCATAGGTTTGAATTTCTTTCTGCTGATGTGGCAATGTGTGTTTTTACACTTGGGGCAAAATTCTCTTACAAAGGAACTCCTAATGATGATTTGCCAACTGTTACCTCCATCTTCAAAAAGATTGATGGAATTTGGAAAATCCATTGGATGCATAGATCATCAGGAGATTCAGATTTGTCATTATGGGATTAGCAAGTAAATATTGGCGAGAATTTGATAGTAGATCTACAATAAGTGGCAATTAGCTCCTTTTTTTTGAAGAGATTTTTTATTCCTTTATTAGCTGCTCTCGCTTTACCTACTTCTGAACCAGTATTTGCATCATTTCCAATTGTTTTTATAAAAGACTGCTATGACGGAGATACTTGTACTACTTCAAAGGGAGAAAAGATAAGATTGGCTTGTATAGATACTCCAGAGTTAAAAGGTTCGCAGGCGGATCCTATTCCAGCTAGAGAGGCGAGAGATTTTGTGAATAAATTAGTGTCTAATGAGAAAGTTTCTATTAAAAGAATCACTAAAGATAAATATGGAAGAACTGTTGGTGAATTATTTAAAAACGGAGTTAATATTCAAGAACTTATCCTTGAAAAAGGATATGGGAAAATATATAAGAAATACGCCTATCAATGTGAATGGAGCAAGAAATAAAGGGAAATAAATGGATAAAGACTCCAGGAAAGTTACTGCAGAGGCATGGTTAATATGTCCAAACTGGACTGAGGTAAGACGTTTTACAAAGAATAAAAAAAATAAGGATAAGTTTTTTGAATATATGTTCGTTGATAGTGGAATTGTTGTTGGTTCTAACGGAGAATCGCCACCGCTTATGAAAACTAGAAAAGAAATTAAAATAGATGAAGCTCGCAAAGAGTATCAACAATTAATTACTGCGGGGTGGCAAGTTACTGAGCCAAAATGGTAGCGATAATAAGCGATTAAGCCTACTAGGTATATCAAAGCTATACAAATAATCGCTATTTAATCGCTATTTAATCGCTATTTGAGTTTTTAAGACAAATGAGAAATAAAAAAGGCAACCTTGGGATGGCTGCCTATGACTTGGTTTTGATTAAGTCGGGGCGACAGGATTCGAACCTGCGACCTAGTGCTCCCAAAGCACTGGGCGTTATTTTTAAGAAAACCTTGAGAATCTAGTTATAGTCTTAACTAATTATAGTTAGTGGAACGAGTTTGAGACTAGCTATGGCGTAATCTTCGAAGGTTATCTAAGCTTATATTAGATCTTAGCGCTCCCCCTAGCGCTCCCCCTAGCGCTCCCCTCAACGACCTAGTGTCTATTTTAATAAGGTCGTAAATAATGATGTTTTTCAATCTCGACCATAAATTATGTTTAAGAACAAAAATGATGAAATCTTTGATCATCAACGTCCGCCATTAAATCATATTCTTTTAATTTTTTAGTAATCCTTTTATATTCAATATCATTTACAAAATTAGCTAAATATTTTTCTAAAAAATTTATATTGATTTTTAGGTTCATTAATATTCTTTATTAATTAATAGCTAATAATTCTAGTTCTAACTTTTTTTGATTGATAGTCGATCTAAACTTCAGAGGATAGGACCTCTAGTTTTTAATATTTTATTTATTTCCTGTATTAGTTCTATACAGAAATTTATAATTATTGGACTTTTTCTGAGATTTTTCTTTGTAATTAGTTGTCTTTATTGGTTTTTGTTTATAAAAATGTAGTTATCGGTACAAATTTTAGAACTTTAATATTTTGGGATCATATAAAGTAAAAACCTTACATAAGGAAAAATCATTTTCTTTTTCAAGAATCGGACCTGATATTTACGGCTTCACTCATCCTCAGAATTTATTATCTGAAATAAAGGAAAGAGCGGAATTTCTATATGAGTTATTGGACAGACATGTAATTTCAATAGACCCCTTCAGTAAAGATTGTCTTCTGCAACTTTTCAGGCTGGCGGCAAAATTTGAAAGTAACCCAAACAGATATATTTCCCATAACAGTCCCCTCAAGGGAA
>CACJUL010000002.1 GCA_902596585.1 uncultured Prochlorococcus sp. | reverse complement strand
TTTGCGGTTGTAGAATAATGAAGTTTTAAATTAGATTATATTCAAGATGATATTTTCGTACATATGTTAGATGCAAATACTAAAAAAGCATGTAAAGATGATCCCTCAATAAGAGATATTAAAATTAGAAATATAGAACATGCTATTGAACAAGCAGAATTGATGATAAAAGAATCAAAAATGAGCCAAGAAGAATTAATCTTTTTAAAAAGAAAAATATCGGACTCAAGACAAGATTTAGAGATACTTTATTTAATGAAAATTCAATGAATATAAATTTGTTAATCTTTAAAAGGATTGAATTTATACAAAGAAAATTAATTTGTATATTTGAAGACTTATAAAGTTTAAAGGGAATGTAATTATTTGTATAAAGGTTCTAGTTATGTCTAAAAATAATCTATATATACCTTTAAAGGTTGTTCCATACATCTTCATTTCAATTACTGCTATAGCAATAACAGCAGCTACATATGTAATTACTTAGTTCTATAAGCTATGTAAAGTTTTTAGATATCAAATAAATTAAAATATTTGTAATAACTAATTGTATGAATAAATTCAAAATAGCAATTTTTACAATATTAATAATCATATTTTCCCTTATTGGAATTAAAAAATTAGTGTATATAAATCAAGTTAAAGATTTAAAAAATAAAGAAGAATCAGTTTTAAATCAAGCTATTCGTGCTTTAAATGAATGCTTCGATCTAGAAAATAAAAATAAAAGAACTCTAAATAAATCAATTGAATTAATTGAGTATTGCTTAGAGGAATATGGATATAAAAACTGATTTCAAAACTTTAATGATGAATTTCCTTAATGCTCTACTAATATGCAAATAAAAATTTTTATCAATAATCTTGTTATGTTCCATAATTTTTATTAATAATATTTTTCCTAATTTAATTTTTTAAAATGACTAAAGTTAAATGTTCTTATTTAGGAAATTTAAACTGTGAGGCTATTCATCTACAATCTGGAAGTATTATTAGAACTGATGCACCTTTAGATCACTGTGGTAAAGGTGAAAGTTTTTCCCCAACTGATTTATTAGCAACATCTCTAGGTACTTGCTTGTTAACCATTATGGCAATTAAAGCTAAATCGAAAGGATTTGATTTGAAAGGTATATATCTAAATATTGAAAAAGTAATGACACAAATTAATGAGAGGAAGATAAAAGAACTAATAATAGATATTTTTATACCAGAGAGCACCTCTAATGAAACTATTGATTTTTTGAAAAAAGCTTCCAAAGAATGTCCAGTCACAAGAAATTTATCTCAAGAAATAGATATTAAAATTAGTTGGCATAATGAATAAATCTCAAACATTTTAATTACATAAGAAATAATGAAATACTTTATTGGAATAGTCATTCTTTTAATTGGAATATATATAATGACTGACTTGGCATTAAAGACTCGGTATAAAAGAAAAAGACTTTCAAAAGGAAAAAAATAAATCTTATAAATTTTAATATTGCGGATTAAAGATATAGATTTATTTTTGTCCTGACAATTAAGGCATATTTTATTTTTATTTTTTCACAATTTTTTGGTCAATCAAACCAATCAAAGGGATTATGAAATTTACATTTATTCCAACAGTGCACCATGTATAAATAATAAGAAAAAATATTTTGATAAATAAATTAGGGGGTAAGCTGAAAAATATTTTGAAAAATCCTCCAATGAATAATACCAATATTCCAATTTGAAAAAGACCTTTGATTATCCATTTAAGTCCATTTTTTTTAATGTTTATATAAAACCAGAAAAAAGCAAAACTAAGTAACAATAAATATATAAAATCAATGATCATCTTTTCAGAGAAAATCTAATGAATTTGCCATTATTAAGCCATGATGACAATTATCACTTTTTTATCTGCTAATTTTTTTTTAAAATGGAAAAGTTATACAAAAAACAATAAAAACAAATTGTTTTTTTGCTTTTTATCTTAAAACATTTTCGATTTTAGTAAATCAACTCTTTTTTGATTCACTCCCAAATCACTTTCTCCAACTCTTGATTCTGATCTTATTGATAAGATGTTTGATTCAGGTAGAAAGGATACTTCTAAGTCGTCTACATACTTCATCCATTTACTGGTTGCCTCAGCATGAAGATAATCATCATCAATTTCTACAATCTCAGTTCTTGGAGTGTTTTCGATAAATGTTTTAATCTCTTCAAAAGGGTTCTCAATATTGTTTACCTCCCATTCTTCTCGTACACAATGAGCAATCTCTACACAAGGTTTTAGTTCTATATGTGAGGCAAATGTTGAAGAAGGGAATAAAAAGCTTGAACAAATTAAAATTGCTAAAAAAAATATTTTCATTAACAGAAGAATTTAATGAATCATAATCTAACGAATTAAATTACTAATTTGTAATGACGACGAAATTATTTTGGAAGAAAGCATATATGTTCTTATATTCAGGATTTAGTATGTATTTCTAATAATCCAAAAAAAAAGATCCCTCAAAGAGAGATCTTTAAAAAATTAATTTATTTCAAGTGTTTCCTTGTTTCCACTGAAATAAATCAATTCCTCCTACACACTCTTCTACTATTACACCAAATTTAAAAAATGCAATCACTGCTGGACCTCTATCTCAACTGTCACATTACTGAAAAAAGTACTCAAACATCGAGGTCGAGTACTTTTAATGTTATCAGAAAAAGTGTGTGAGGAGTTTCTGATGTAGTTAATCTACTCCGTAGGTAATTTAAAAGGCTACAGTATAAATTACTAAATTATTTAAATCTTTCAGAAAAATTGGGCTTTGATGAAAAAATAATCAAAAAAATAAAAAATTCATGAAAAGAATTTACAAAAAAATCATTTTTATTATTTCGGCATTTGCTCTTTTTTCAGTAATAGTGGGTGTTGTCAAATATTCGCTTACTTATATTGAAAATAATCCCGAAAAATACTTACCTAAACAAAAGTAAGACAAAAATTAAGTATAAATTCACTTCAAAAAATCTATAAAGTGTCTTAAATATGATCTACATAGACATCTTGTGTCATGAAAATTAAAAATACTTCGGTTCTTAATCAGAATAATATTCATTTAAGTCAATTCAAAAATAAGCATAAATATCAAATTCTTGAGAACTATTGGAAGAAAAGAAAGAAAGAGTGTGAAAAAAATCTCTCAAAATTTTGCTAACTGAGGATTATGAATTTTATTTTTTCTTTTTTATTAGCTTCTGTAATGTGGGTACAAGTTCCGCAATGGGAAGCTGACTGGTCAAAATGTGCTGTAGATGTTCCCGACTCATCATGTCACTGGTACGTAGCTGCTCCCGATAATACTTTTGGGGAAGGATTTAATTGGGAAAACGCTCCTTGGTTTGATGCTAATGGATTGCAGGATGTAGCTAAGATTGAGAAAGAATCTGTAGTAGAAAAACTTCAAGATAACTAAAGTTTCTATTTCATCAATTAACTTTTAAAAGTATTTAAATCTAGTTGCTTAGTGGTTAAGTTTTGATTAATTAAAAAATTTATATGCGTTTCAAAGTAAGTCTCAAAAAAAATGGAAAAGAATTTGATGAAGTTGTTATAGCTAATAATAAAAAAGAGGCTATTGAATTAGCTTTAAAAAACAATCCGGAAGCTCAAGCATTAAACTCTGATTGGACATTTAAGATTTAATTATTTGCGAAGCTTAGGGATCAAAAGAGATGCGACACAAATAACACTAATTGCAGGTCCAGGCGACAAATTAAAGACTATAGAGAGAATAAAGCCCAGAAGTGAGATGCATAATCCAAAAAATGAAGACCTCATCATTGCAATTCTTAAACTATGGGCCTTATTTAGCCCTAAAAGAGTTGGGGTAGAAAGAAGAGCAATAACAAGAATTACTCCAACTGCTGACATTGAACTAACAATTACTAATGCCGTTGTAAAACTCAAAGCAAGATTTAATAAAGAAACGTTTATACCACTAGCGGATGCACCTTCCGGATCCAATCCCACATAAACAACCTTTTCATATCCAAAAGTCATTAAAAGTATAAATACTAAAAAAGCAATTATTGTTCTAAGTAAATCTCCAAAATTTGCCGTCAATAAATCGCCAAATAATACTGCCTCCAAATCGATCCTTATTCCAAGTAAAGGGATTATAAGGACTCCAAATCCAAGCATTCCAGCGAGGATAGTATTCATAACTGCTTCATAATTTTCACTTTTTCTATTAGTTAAACTTTCTGCAATTACTGAGCCCAGAAGACCACTTATAACACCACCAATTGAGGGGTGAATTCCAAGCGCTAATGCGAGAGCAAGTCCAGGCAACACACAATGAGAGATTAAATTAACTTGTAATAATCTCTTATGAGTTATTAATACAGTTCCCATAGCTGGGCATAAGATCCCAGAAAATATAGTTATTATTAATGGAACAAGCCACCAGTTGTTATTAATAAAAGACATTATTCGAATGATTCGGTATGATCAAAAATACGGGACAAAAAAAGATTTCGGAAACAATGGTAACTAAGTCTGACATTACCAAAAGACAAGAACAACTTCTTGAAGAACTTAATAAATGCGAAGATGAATTGACTGGTCAAGAGTTGCATAGACAATTGATAGAAAGCGGAAAGGCTATGGGACTGACGACTGTTTACAGGAATCTTCAAGTTCTGATAAAGCATGGCTTAATACGTTCTAGACATCTCCCAACAGGAGAGGTTCTGTACACTCCCGTAGATAGAGATATTCATCATTTGACTTGTGTTCAATGTGGTGAGACATCAAAAATGGAAGGATGCCCGGTAAAAGATATTCATACACCCAAAACAAATCCAAAGAAATTCCAATTGTTGTTCCATACCCTCGAATATTTTGGGCTTTGCCAGAACTGTTATCAAGCTCAGAATTAAAAAAAAACATACTCTAATCACAAAAATTATTTTCGTTTATAGAGCTAATGTTTATTGCTTCTAATTTATCTTTTATTTGATCAGGACTACCAACTGCCAAAACACTTTTATCAAGAACGATTACTTGATCATAGTTATTTAAAGATTCGCCCCAATCATGGCTACTTACAAGCAAAGAAAGTCCCGCATCCGCAAGTTGCCGAACAATTTTTAGAAAATCATCCTTTGCAGGTGGGTCCAAAGCTGCACAAGGTTCATCTAAAAGAAATATTTTTGCCGGGGACATAAGAGTTTTTGCTAATAGAGCTCTTTGCTGCTGTCCTCCTGAAAGAGAATCGAGTCTTCTATTAGCCAAATTTGCAATGCCTACTCTTTGCATTGTCGCCTCTAATTCACAACACTTATTAATCCAAGAATTAGGATATGCTAGAAGAGCCTTAATTTGAAAGGGGTTATTACTTTTTGATTTTGAATACTTTATTTGACCAAGAGATACCAATTTTTCAACTGTAATTGGAAACTTCCAATTCATAGAACTTCTTTGAGGCATGAGTGCCACAAGAGCTCTAGATCTATATAAATTTCTACCATCAATTTTTATTTCGCCTTTATCTGGAGTATTTTGTCCTTGCAACATTCTCAAAAGAGTTGATTTACCAGCGCCGTTTGGGCCAACTAACGCTGTTAGAGTTCCAGGTTTAATCTCAACCGATACCTTATTTAAAACTGGCTTACTTTTTTTTGTGTATGCAAAGGTTAAATTTTCAGCGACTAAAGTAGCCATTAATTAATCTTTTAAAAAAGTCACTTTACAAGCTTACCAATAATACGACTTACGTATTATTTTCATAATATTTGATACCTTAACTTGTCAAACATAATGAAAATGATTATCATTTTTAGATATTGTATAAAATTTATGTCCATTTTTAAAAAACTTTCAACAAATAAAGCAAGTTCAAATAAGTCAATTATTAAAAATTCCGTAATCGCTGGAACGATTATATTTTCTGGTTTTGGGCAGGATGTTATGGCTAAAGGAAAGTCATACGTAGCAGTAGAACCACTAGTTTGTGATTTAGTTAAATCAATTGCATTACCATCTGACGAAGTTACATGCTTAGTAGATAGAAAACAGGATGTTCATGACTTAAAGATCAATCCAAGGCAAGCCCAATTACTAAATAGCGCAGACAAAGTATTTACTCTTGGTAAAGAAATGACTCCAAGTATGAGAAATTGGGAAAATAAAAAAAATACTGTTGTTATCGGTGTTAGTGCAATAGACGTAGATGATCATTCTGATCATGGAGGACACGATGATCACTCAGGCCATGGTGGACATGATGATCATGCTGAACATTCAGCGAAGGTAGATGATCATTCTGATCATGGCGGTCACGATGATCACTCAGATCATGGTGGACATGATGATCATGCTGAGGGGGCTTTCGAATGGGCAGGTAAATTCCAACTTTCTAAGGGTTCTTACAAATGGTCATTTGAAAAAGTCGATGGCGAATATGCTGATCCTGCAATGAAGATGGTGATTCTCAAATCAAATGACATAGAAGGGTCTGAAGATTTAGCTAAAGAATTATTAGGATCTAAAGACTCAATAAGCAGAAAAAATAATGGTACTTTGATTGCAAGTAATAAAGCTTTTGTTCTTAACTTTGATCAAAGAAAAGATAGTACTGTTTTTAACGTGGATATTAAAGAAGATGGTCAATATATATTTTTTACTGAACACATGCCTTTTGAGTTTGAAGCAACTCAACACTTTTTTAAAGACGTTTTAAATAGTGATGTAGAACCAATAGCGCAAGTACCAGATGAAGGAGAGGGGCATCATCATCATGACCATGGAGGCCTAGATCCACATGTATGGCATGATCCACATAACATCATAAAAATGGGAAATCTTATAAGCAAAAGTTTAAAAAAAGATATTTCAGTTTTTAATAGAGGGGACAGAAAACTAATTAGTGAACGATTCGAAAAAGCTGATTCTCTCTTAGAGGGCTTGGATAGTTGGATAGTCGATCAAGTAAGCTCTATTCCTGAGGGAAACAGAGTAATTGTCTCTAAACACAAGGCAATGGAATACTACGGGGATGCATTTGGCTTTGAAACCATTAGTTTACTTGACTTTCTTGGAGATTCCTCAAGCTTAAGGCCAGACAACATAAGTTCTACTTTGAAAATGTTAGATGAAGAGAAAGTTCAGGCAATATTTCCTGAACAAATTCCAGCATCTAAGTTATTGAGGAACTTAAGTAGACAAAGTTCAGTTCCTTTAGCTTCTAATCAAATATTCGTTGATGGATTGATGATGAATGGTAATACGGTTTCAGTAGCCGTTCACAACACTTGTACAATTGTTGATTCATTAGGTGGAAGCTGTGATAAAGAATCTGGCTCCAATCTTGAGTCTGAATGGTACAAACTTTCAGATTAAATTTTTCTAATAAAAACGGTTTTCATTTCTTATTATTACTATTATTAAACTATTATTTATTTAGTAAAAATCTGTAAATGAGCATCAAAGATAAAGTTCCCGTAACGATCCTAACTGGATTCTTAGGCTCAGGGAAAACTACTTTGCTTAATAGGATATTAAGTGAAGAGCACGGGAAAAGAATAGCCGTAATTGAGAATGAATACGGTGAAGTAGGTATAGATCAAGGGCTCGTAATTAATGCCGATGAAGAAGTATTTGAGATGTCAAATGGGTGCATTTGTTGTACTGTTCGTGGTGATTTAATAAGAGTCCTTGGCAACCTTATGAAAAGGAGAGATAAGTTTGACTATGTTTTAGTAGAAACGACAGGGTTAGCAGATCCTGGGCCAGTTGCTCAGACATTTTTCATGGATGAAGAAATTAGTTCTGAATTTACTCTTGATGGAATTGTGACTTTAGTTGATGCTGCACATATTGATCAGCAACTAGGCAGGAGCGATGAAAGTTCAGAACAAGTGGCATTTGCAGATGTTCTTGTCCTTAATAAAACTGATTTAGTCTCTGATGATGCACTAGATACTCTTGAATCGAGATTGAGAGATATGAACCGAATGACTCAAATTATTCGAGCCGAGAATGCCAAAGTACCCATTGAAACAGTCTTAAATCTAAGTGCATTTGATCTTGATCAGATCCTTAAACGCAGACCAACATTTCTTGAACCAGAATATCCTTTTGAATGGACAGGTGTTTACGATCTTGATGCAGGTAAATATGAATTAATGCTAGAAGAAGGACCAGATCCAGAAATGTCATTAGTAGCTCTCGTTAACCAAGGTGAGAATGAGGATGAACTTAAAGATGGTGCTGAATCCTCCGTAAGACTTTATGCAGAAAAAGCTAATACTTTAGAGCCTGGAAATACTATTCCATATGGAGAACATATAAATCTCAAATTGAAGAATAAAGGAAATAAATCCTTCATCCTAAACATAGAAAAACCAACAAAAATAGGTTTGTTTACACAGCACACTGCTCAAGAATTCAATATGAAAGTCATTAAAAGTGACGAAAATAAAGAGATTCCATTTAATACTGAAAGGTTCTGGCAAGCAGAGCACGAACATGATGATGAAGTTGGCTCAATTGCTATAGAGCGTTTTGGAGATGTTGACCCAGAAAAACTAAATACTTGGATGGGAAGGCTTCTCTCAGAAAAAGGGGTGGATATATTCAGAACTAAAGGTTTCATAAGTTACTCAGGTAATCCAAGGCGAATAGTTTTCCAAGGAGTACACATGTTATTTACTGCACAACCTGATAAAGAATGGGGTAACGAACCTCGTAGAAATCAACTTGTTTTTATCGGTAGAAATCTAAATGAAAAAGAGATGCAAGAAGGCTTTGATAAATGCCTGATATAGAACCATTTAGCCCAAGAGGCATGTTCCACGAGGGATGGACAGCTGAAGTTAGCGATTATGCCATAGCATGTGGCTGGGCTCTTAAAGGGAAACAATTTATTGTTGGCGACGTAGCAGGTGGTATTTTTGCATTCGAAGGAGATACTGGAAAAATTATTTGGAAAAAAGAAAATACTCACTCTGGTGGTCTACTAGCAATGGCAATTCATCCAGAGGGTGAAATTTTTGCAACATCAGGTCAGGATGGAAATGTTCAAATTTGTAATTGCCATGAAGGTAAAGCTATTAAAACACTTGATCTTGGCAAAGGTTGGGTAGAACACCTCAAGTGGTCTAATGACGGTTTATTTCTTGCGATAGCTTCATCAAAAAAGGTATATGTTTTTAATGAAGTTGGTGAAGAGAAATGGATCTCAGAAGACCACCCAAGCACTGTAAGTGCAATAACATGGTCAAATAAAAATGAACTAGCTACTGCTTGCTACGGAAGAGTGACATTCTTTGACATAGTTAATAATAAAACGAATCAAAAACTAGAGTGGCAAGGATCATTGGTATCAATGGAATTAAGTCCTGATGGAGATATAGTTGCCTGTGGGAGTCAAGACAATTCAGTTCATTTTTGGAGAAGATCAACCGGAATGGATGCTGAAATGACAGGATACCCTGGTAAACCAAGTCATCTTTCTTTTGATGACAGCGGAAAATTATTAGCAACTAGTGGCAGTGAAAGAATTACAGTTTGGAGCTTTATAGGAAATGGTCCAGAAGGGACTATGCCAGGAGAGCTATGTCACCATACAGAACCCATTTCGAGCTTAGCCTTTTCAAATAAAGGTATGCTTGTAGCCTCAGGATCTAGGGATGGTTCTGTTGTCGCAAGTTTCCTAAAAAATGACGGCAATGGAGACCCAGTTGGGGCTGCATTTGCCGGAGATTTGGTAGGGGCAATATCATGGAGACCTGATGATTGTGCACTTGCAGCAGTTAATGCAAAAGGTGTTGTAAATGTATGGAAATTTAAAGTTCGTACTAACCTTTTTTCAAAGGGATTTAAGTAAAAAGTAGAAATTTATTAATTACCAATAGTTAGCTTTTAAATGTCTTTCCATACAAATGACCTCACAGTCATTATCTATCCCTTTTGGGTGAATATCGCAATATGAGAGACATTGAAAATATTCGTCTATGGGATTTGATTTATCAGTTTTAGTAACTTCTTTCGAATGATTCATAAAAGATTTCCTCAATTATTTAAAATTAAGATAGACGAATTAAATATCAAAAGAAATGAGCAAAACTTACTAAAAATATCTCAAAAAAATAAGCGCGATTGATTACTACTCTCGGACATTTTTAATTAAAAAGCAATGCGTATAAAAACGGATTGTCTTTAGAGAAATATTCTCCTAATTTTATATTGTTGAGTTCTAGGAGGTCTTTCAAAATGATCGATAGCCTGCCTGAAATTTCGTAATAAACCGAACTAATTTAATTAACTGCTCCAATTATTTTTTATTAATGTCTAAGCTTCCTTCTTCTGCATCGTTTAGGTGCCCTTTAAGAAACAAGCTTAATTCTAGAGTTTTTGCCCCAGTTAAAGACAATTAGTTGAGTTGGTGAGCATTAGCTTAATAAGGGTTAATAACAAGGATCCATGATTTAGGTGCGTTATTAACTTCAGGAATAACATAATTAAGAGACAAAAGAGGGCTTTAATAAGCCCTCTTTTTTTATATAAAAGAATTTAAGTGACATTTTTCTTTTTTTGTGGATAATGATTTAAACAATAAAAAAGATGGTTAGATATTATTGCCCCTATTGCAATCCTAAATATCAAATTCAAAAACAATCCTTAAAAGGTAATCTTATATGTGGCTTGTGTGGAGAGGATCTTGTAAAAAAACCATTTATTAGATTGAACCAAATAATTGCTTTAATTGCAGCTGCTTCATTACTTTTACCTCTAATATATACTTTTATTTTTTTAATTAAAAATCAAATAAATCCTCCTAATAAAAATTATCAAGTCAATGGCAACCTATTAATAATTAAACATCTGATTACATAAGATAAATTAAAATTTATCAAAAAATCATCCTCTACAAAGATATTTATTTAAACATGAATTTTTTATGTCAATCTCCAATTGATAAAAAAAATTATTTAATTTATTTTCTTTTTTGTTTATTTTAATTTTTTTTCTGCATTGTTTATCACAACCACTATTAATTGAATTATGAGGATATAAATTTGAAGTATTTATAAGAAGCAAAATTGAAATTAATTTAAAAATTTGGGAAAAATTAAATTTTTTTCTTGATATCATTTTCTCTAAAATTAATGGATTACAAAGAAGTTAATTCCAAGGAGTGTTTATAAGTCCCCAGATATCGAAAAAGAAAAATAAAACTGCAATAACAACAAGATCCCATGCTCTTTCCCTAAAAGCCCAAGGCGCAATAAAAACCTCTCCAAGTCCGTGAAGTGCTGCTCCTACTGGTAGATGATCAAGAACCAGCAAACTATGCGAGAGGATAAAAAGAAAGCTTGCGAAATATCTAAAAAAAACAAATTGCCAATTACTAGAACTCATACTTTTTAGATTTTTAAGAAATATACTTCAATGATCAAAATAATGAAATAGATTGAGTCAATAGATATTATTTTTGGTAGCTATAAATACTAATAAAGATTTAAAGCTCAAGTAAAAATTACTAAAAGAAGAAATAATGTTTTCAAGTTATCATCCTGAAAATAGTTTTGATGAATACTTTAAAGATAATGTCAACTCTGCAAGAGAAATATTAATCCCTCTCTTATCTTCTTTAAATAATATGGGTCTTGAAGAACTAAACAGGAACCATTCTGCAGCAAAAAAATTATTATTAAGACATGGTGCAACATTTAGATTAAACGATACTGGTTTAAAAGGTACGGAGAGAATATTACCTTTTGATCCATTGCCACGAATAATAAGCAAAGATGATTGGATAACATTAGAAAAAGGCCTAAAACAAAGGCTTGAGGCAATTGATTTATTCCTTAATGATATTTATAATTCTCAAAATATAATTAATGACGGGATAATTCCAAGAGAATTAATAGAGAGTTCAGAAGGTTGGAGGCCGCAGATGATAGGTTTCAAACCTCCATTAAATAAATGGTGTCAAATTTCAGGACTTGATTTAATAAGGGACAGAAAGGGGGATTGGCATGTTTTAGAAGATAATTTAAGGTGTCCTTCTGGGGTTGCTTATTTCTTAGAAAATAGATTAGTCATGAAAAATATTTTTCCTAATCTTTTCTCTGGAAGAATAGTAAAACCAATTGATGAATATCCATCATATCTTTTAAAAACTCTTCAAGAACTTGCTGTTTGGACAGATACTCCCAAGATAGTTCTTCTAACTCCAGGCATTTTTAATAGTGCTTATTTTGAACATAGTTATTTAGCTCAAGAGATGGGTATTCAACTTGTTCAAGGTCATGACTTGATTTGTAATGACGATTACGTTTATCTAAAAACTACCTCAGGATTAAAAAGAGTAGATGTCATTTACAGGCGAATTGATGATGATTTCTTAGATCCTCTTAATTTCAGAAAAGATTCCTGCCTTGGTGTTAGAGGATTACTTGATGTTTTCAAGGCAGGTCACGTTGCTTTAGCAAATGCACCAGGGACTGGAATTGCAGATGACAAAATGATTTATTCTTTTGTTCCAAAAATGATTAAATATTATCTTGATGAAGAAATTATTATTAAAAATGTAGAAACATATATTTGTCACTACCAAAAAGATCGAGAATATGTTCTAGAAAATTTATCAAAACTTGTTGTTAAATCTGTTTCTGAAGCTGGGGGATATGGAATGTTAATTGGGCCTCATTCGACCAGAAATGAGATAGATGAATTCGCCAATAAAATTAAAAAAAATCCTAGAAATTTCATAGCACAACCAACATTAGAATTGTCTACTGTGCCTTCTTTATGTGATGGAGAACTATATCCATGTCATGTTGATTTAAGACCATACATATTGAGGGCAAAAGATTCATGGGTTAGCCCAGGTGGGCTTACGAGGGTAGCATTAAAAAAAGGATCATTAGTCGTCAATTCTTCACAAGGTGGAGGTTGCAAAGATACATGGGTTGTAGGAAGATAATATGCTTTTAAGTCGTGTAGCAGAATCTCTTTATTGGATCAATCGTTATTTAGAACGTGCAGAAAACATATCTCGTTTCGTGGAAGTAAGTGAAGCAATGTCATTAGATTGTCCCCCGGGAAGTGCAGAACCTTGGCTCCCATTAATTGATGCTTCAAGTGACAGAGAATCTTTTGATAAAAGATTCCCAGAAAAAAAACCTGATGACGTTATTAATTTTTTAATAAGAGATCGTTTAAACCCAAACAGCATAATTTCTTGCATTCAAATGGCAAGAGAAAATGCGAGACAAATAAGGGATGTCATGACCACAGAAATGTGGGAACAAATTAATATTTTATATTGGAATTTGCAAGAAGGAGAGGCAATATGGAATAAACCAAGACAAGAACAATTAAGTGAAATAAGGAGGGAATGTCAGCTTTTTTACGGCATAACAGATGCGACTCTTAGCAAAGACCTTGCTTGGAGATTTAGCATTCTTGGAAGATTAATCGAAAGAGCTGACAAAACATCAAGAATTTTAGATGTTAAATATTATTTACTTCTACCCAGCTTAGATGAGCTTGGAGGCGTTCTTGATGAGCTGCAATGGATTGCACTTTTACGTTCAGCTGGAGCTTATCAAATGTTTAGGAAAGCAGAGCAAAATTCTATAAAGCCTAATTCAGTTGCGAGATTTCTTTTACTTGATCCAATTTTTCCAAGATCAGTAAGATACTGTCTTGATGGGATAAGCAACATTCTTAAAATGATAGATACCTCACCACCTCCAGAAAATCCTTCGGAATTGGAATGCATGAGAGGTTTGCTTAAAGCAAAGTGGAGTTTTATCAGAATTGAAGATATAATCAACGATGGTTTGCATGAGGCAATAGATTCCTTGCAAATTGATTTAAATAAATTAAATGACCTCATTCAAGAAAAATATTTTATTAATTAAAAAGTTTATTAATGAAAATTAAATACACTCACAAACTTGAATATAAATACGAAGACCCTGTTCAATTAGGCGAGCATAGATTATGTATAAAGCCAAGGTCAAATGGATTCCAAAAGCTAAAGAATTATGAATTAAAAATTACCCCAGAACCAGAAATTATTTATCCATTACTTGCTGCCAGCGGAGAAGAGATTAATAGAATCAGATTCAATGGATTAACAGATAATTTAATTATTGAATCAATTAGCGAAGTTGAAACTATTAAGCATCCAAACATTATTGATGGGATTAAAAATAGAGATTTAACATTACCTTTTTGCAGAAGCATTATTAATAGGGATTTACAGGGAGCATTAGAGGGTTGGATGCCAAATGGACAACACGATCCCTCTGCCGTAGAACTTGCCCAAGAAGCCTTAGCAGGAAGCATTAATAACGCCTTATCATTTACCTACCAGCTAATAGAGATCATTCAGGATCGGGTTAAATATACTAAAAGACACACAGGTCCAGCATGGCCGGCTAGCAGAACACTTAGAGAACGAATAGGTTCATGCAGAGATTTGGCAATGCTGATGGTTGAAGCTTGTAGATCTATTGGTATCCCAAGCAGGTTTGTAAGTGGTTATCATTTCGAAGATCCTTTACCTTCTGAGTTGGATTTACATGCTTGGGCTGAGTTATATATTCCAGGTGCAGGTTGGAGAGGTTTTGATCCAAGCGGAAAAGGATTAATAGACGAAAGATATTTAACATTAGTATCCTCTTCCAAATCTAATTTAACTTCTGTAATTACAGGAAATTTTATAGGGAAAAATAATCTAGAAAATTCTTTATCATGGAAAATCAATCTTATTGAAATCAAATAAAACTTCAAAAATATAATTATATTTAACCTCCCAAAAATAAGAAGAAAGGATAAATAAAAATATGTTTCCTTTTTAGTGTTAATTGATACGTTCAAGGAGATGTATATCTGGTTTCATTTGTTTAATCTTTAAAGAAAATTGAATTCAAGTTTAGAAATTCCAGTAATCAAATCAAATAAATCAAAAATGTTTGAATTGATAAGTTATGAAAAATTTCGCGATACAAAAGATGTCAGATTCTTTGATATTAGTATTAATGAATCAAATTACAGAGATCTAGTTATTCACAGTGGGCCCGCAGTTAGTCCGCCAAATGATGAAGATTTTAACAATTGGCAATTTTACATACATCACAATCAAGAAGATAATCTATTAGCGATCTCTGGTGGTAGAACATTTTTTCTTGTTAATTTTGGTTGGGATTATCCTTTTTATAAGGTTAGATTAGAATCTTGCGGTTCCATTCTAAGAATACCTAGAGGAACTTTTCATAGATCAGTATCTGACGAAAAAGGTTCAATAGTTTTAAATCAAGCCATTAGAGATAAAGGGGGTACTGTCGAATCTGAATTCAAGGTTACGAATAGCAAAGATAACAAAAAACTTCTAGATTGTATAACTAATTTAGAGCCTAAATTTAAAATTTATAGTATTAAATAATCTTAAAAAGGACTTCCAAATTTATACATCAATTTTAAAAATTATCTAATTGTTATAAAATAAAATTATTCAAATTTTTAAATATGAAATTTTTTAGTTTTTTAAAATATCTTTTAAGCATAACTTTTTCTTTCTTGGTTTTATCATCTCCAGTTTTTGCTGGTGCAAATGTTGCTGTCAAGGGAGAAGGAGATGAAGTTCCAAGTTATGTAAGATCAAATATTACAGGATTTGATTTCCATGGGGAGGATCTTCATTTATCTTCTATAGCTGGAGCAGTCGCAAGAGACGCAGATTTTAGTGATGTTGATTTACATGGGACTACATTAACCCTATCTGATTTAAAAGGTTCCAATTTAAATGGAATCGACCTGACTGATACTCTTTCTGATCGAGTTAATTTCCAAAAAACAGATCTTAGAAATGCTGTTTTAATAAACATGATCGCATCAGGCAGTAGTTTTGCAGGAGCTCAAATAGAAGGAGCAGATTTTTCTTATGCCATTCTTGACAGCGAAGACCAAAGAAATCTTTGTGAAATTGCTGATGGGATCAATCCAACAACAGGAGTTTCAACAAGAGAAAGTCTTGAGTGTAGTTAGCAATAAAAATCATAAGTAAACTTTCCTACCATTATTAAATTTATAAATCCTTTGTTCATCGTCTTGAAATATCATTTCACCATTTAATTTAGATTTTTTAAATTTAGATAATCTCGCTCTATGAATATTAGATTTTCTATTTATATTAATTTCGTTATCAAAACTTCCAATGCAAATATTAATATTAGGGTTTGAAAAGGTTTTTTCTTCCTCTCTAATGAAAATTCTCTCAATATTTGATTTTGTACTCTGCATTTTATTTTTAAATTTATTTAATTTAATGTTTTTTGATTTTTTAAGATAAATTATTTTATATCCAAAAAAGATAATTCCAAAAATTAAAATTACTAAAAATTTGTTCATTAACTATTTAATTTTTATTTTTATATCAACGCCTAAGTTACTTTTCGTTGTTAATATTTCTTTTTTTAAAATTCCATAAGTAAAAATTCTAGATAAAGTTTTCAAAGATTGAAAAACCAAAAAAATAGTAAACAAAAAGAAAATAATGAGGTTTTCTACCAAAACATTTTTATTTTTATTATCTAAGTTATTCATAAATACTTAAATTACCTTTTTAAATATTTTTATGTATATGGTCCAAAAAATTCACTAGCATTTCTGCCTTTTATTTTAGCAAGATTTAAAGTTTTATCTATATCCCATTTAGATGCCATTCCATAAAGGATACCAGCAGCAAAAGAGTCACCGCATCCGTAAGAATCGACTTTAGGTTTTTTGTTTTTAAGAGCCTTGTATCTACCTCCTGGGAATATAATTCCTCCCTTCTCTCCTTCAGTTTTAATAGTGTACTTAGGTAGTACGGACAATTCAGAGAGAGAAAAAACTTCTCCCGGATCAAGATTACTACCTATTAATCCATCTAATAGTACATTTGATTTATTTATTATATCTAATCCCGCTCTTGGAGTTGTACAAAGTATTGAAGCTGATCTAGCTATTTTAAAAATCTCTGAATCAGATGCAGTAATAAAAATTCCGTCCATTTTTTTTAAAATATTCCATTCTAAGTTGTCTTTATGTTTTGGAGCTAACCTTTGACCTATGACTGTAATTGCTCTTTCACTATGAGAGTCAATTAAACTAAATCCTCTTCTAGTGGGTTTATCACGCCATGCTACATGCACCTTTATTCCCATATTTGAGAGGATATTGAAGCATTTTTTTCCATAATCATCATTACCTAATGCAGTAAAAAAATGAATTTGATTTAAAGTCAATTCGGAGAGAGTTTTCGCGATAATAGAGCCTCCCCCTGCTGGATATTCATGTGATTTTTTAGAATGAGAAATAACTCCTGGTATTGGTAATTGATCAACTTTCAAAAAATTTATCCACTCTACATGTCCTATTACAGCAAAATTTAAATTTCCTTTCTTATGTTTATAGTCTTCAAATTTATTATACTTTTGAACAACCATAAGCCTTTAGATACTATTATTAAAAAAATATTTTTGACAAGTGAATTCATTTAACATTTTAAAAGATAATAAACAAATACTATCTTTTCTTTACCTTTTTCTATCAATTTTAGGTGCTGTCCTTCCAATGATGGCAAATTTTGAATTTGCTAAGGAATATGGGAATAGTTTTGATATCAATAACTTCATTGCCTTAGCGAATGTGAACCCTGCAGCTCAGTCAATTTCTAGAGACTTATTAATAGGAGCTAGTGCCATTTTTGTATGGATAGTAAATGAATCAAGGAAATTGGATATGAAGAACATGTGGATTGTATATATTGGAACCTTTCTAATTGCATTTGCATTTTCAGCACCTTTTTTCTTATTTCTAAGAGAGAGACGAATTATAGAATTGGAAAAGAATAATTAAAAAATTTTCCTAAAAATAATTATATAAAGAATAAGACAACAACTTGAAATAGATAACCATATTGTTGAAGCGTAACCCAAAAAATCTAATATTAGGCCTGAAATAAATGGTCCAACAAAATAACCCATAGCGAAACATTGTGATAAGAGAGCAAGTGCAAAACCTTTTTTGTTTAAAGGAGCAATTCTGAAAACAACATCTGTCGAAGTTGGAAGGAATGAAGCGGTAGCTAAACTAATTAATATCAATGCAAAAGAAATCAAATAGAAAGCAGGAATAGTTAAATAACTTGAAATAAATAATAAAAATGATGCAAAAGAAAAGTTTATCAAGCTGAATTTCAAACCAAATAATCTACCTTTCTTTGATACCCAGGACCCAATGGGCCATTGTAAAAACAATAATAAAATTAGCTGAATAGATATTATAAGGCTAGTTATTTCTTTACTTAATGAATTCCTATATACTCCCCCTTTGACAAGGTCCAAAGGCAAAGTAACTTGAATCAAAGCTAAGGAGGTAGTAATCAATAAGATAGATAAAATTATTATTAAAGAATTTTTATTCCATTTCGATTGTTTCTGTTCAATTGGATTCAATATTTTTTTCTGGAAGTTTTCTAATTTACTTTTGATGTAAGAATAATTTTTCGAAATTAAAAAGATGATAATAAACATGCAAAATATATCATTTACAAATATTGATTTGGGAAACACATAATTATTCATAAGTCCCCCTAAAAATACCCCTAGAAATATTCCCAAAGCTTCAGAACTTCTTACGAGAGCATAAGCTTTCCTTGTCTCAATTCGGTGGCAAAAAAAGGGTACTCCAAACTCAGCAGCTGGCCAATATATACCTGCAGCAGCACCAACAAAAGATTGACCAATCATATAAAGAAAAGTATCTCTTGTAAAAATTAGGAATATACTTGCAGCAATACTGAGTATTGATGAAGTAATCAATGGGAATTGTATCTCGCCTGTTTTATTAAGATAATTACCTGTCAAGAATCTTGTTAAGGTACCTATTATCGCTGATATGGTGAATCCTAAGCCTATATCTGTTGCCGATAATCCAATATTATTAAAAATAAGTGATGTTAAATAAATCACACCTCCAGCTCCAAATGAAGCATAAAATCTTATTTTGGTTATTAACCTCAACGAATATGGAAATTGAATCCACCAATTTTTGCTAATTTGAAAATTATTTGGAATAGTCACAAATGAAATACATTTTTATCATTTTTTTAAGTTTTTGTGGTTTATTTTCTGATAATGTTTCCAAGGCTGCTGAAAAGATAAATATTGAGTTTGAAGAGATGAAAATCCCTCTTACTATAGAACAATTATCAAAATTAGAAAAATATAAAGAAGATTCAACAGAATTAATAGATTGGTTAAAGAAAAATGGATTTATAAAAGTTCTTGAATTATCAAAATTTTTAGAATTTCCAGTTTTTAAGGAAGAAGGACTAAACAGAGAAGTATTAAGGAGTTGGATAGGGCGTGAAATTCTTACAGAATTAAGCAAAACCATTAAAGTTCCAGATGACAATAATGGAATAGAAATTTACAACACCATAGAAAGTTTATTAGAAGACAAAAAAGAAGTTTCAACTTTAGATATCATTAAAGCACTACCTTCAGAAGAAATTTCTTTAGATATTGATAATTTAATCTTAATAATTTCATTTTGGAAAAATGAATTAGCAATGCAACAAGATCTCATTTCTAAATTAAATAATCTTGAGAAAACTAATAAGGAGCCTTTCAAAAACATTAAAAAAAATTTAAATTCTGAACTTATAAAGATAAATAAAAAAATTTATGCACCTCACCGAGTAAAACCATTTGAAATTGAATTATGGAAAAACAAAAAATCAGATGAAAAAAGAGAGCTGATAGTTTTTATGCCTGGACTTGGAGGCGAAATTAAAAATTTCAAATGGATCGGAAAAGAATTAACTAAAAGAGGATGGCCAATAGTATTTATAGATCATAGAGGAAGTAATTTAAAGGCATTTAGAGAAATACTTGATGGTAAGGAAGCAATACCAGGCAGTGCAGATTTTTTCTTAAATAGAGTTAAAGATTTAGATGCTGTATTGAAGGCTCATCAAAATGGGGAATTTGACTTAGCCAATGATTCATATATATTAATGGGGCATTCACTTGGTGCTTTAATAGCACTGTTATATGAGGGCAATAAACCAACAAATCAACTTGATGAAAGATGTGATTCAGCTTTAAAAGACTTTGCAGTGACAAATTTATCAAAATTACTTCAATGTCAATTAAACGAAATATCGTACTTTGAGAAAAAAAGAAATAACAAAGCAAAAGCGATTATAGGCTTTAATTCATTTGGAAGTTTAGTTTGGCCAAACGAAAATAGTGCTGGTATTAAAATACCAACTCTATTGGTAGGCGGGACATATGACCTTATTACACCTCTAATGAATGAACAATTTATCGTTTTTTCTGCTTTAAATAATCCATCAAACAGATTTCTAATAATTGAAGGAGCAAGTCATTTCTCTCCAATCAGGATAAATAATAGTTACCTAGAAAATAATGATGTTTTCAAAATAAATAAATCTTTTATTGGTTCAGATCCAATTTTAATACAAGATCTATCCTTGAAATTTATAGTTGAGTTTATAGAAAATATTAAGGAACAAAAGATTCCAAGTGTAATTAAAAACCAAAATGAAATGGGGCTTAATTTCCATCTTTTGGATCTTGAAACTATAAAAGAAGTTTCTCAAAATTAGTACTCTATTCTTGGATCTAGATAGGCAATTAATATATCCACAAAGAGATTCAAAGTAACTATGAGTAAAGAGGTAAAAATTACAATGCCTTGAACCAATGTATAGTCTCTTTGAGAAATTGCTTCATGCAATCTTAAAGCAATACCTGGCCATGAAAAAGTTACTTCAAACAAAAGAGCTCCTCCTGCTAATGAAGCTATTGTTAAACCAGATATAGTTATGATTGGCAATAGAGAATTTGGTAAAGCATGGTTTAAATAAACTTTTTTTCTCGATATTCCTCTGCATACAGCAGCATTTACATAGTCACTTTTTAAAGACTTTTCTAAATTCACCCTAAGTGAGCGACTGAATATACCACTTAATAGAAAACCAAGGGTAACTGAAGGAAGTGCAAGATGATAAAGGCTATCTTTTAAAGCACTAATGTTATTAGTAAGAATACTATCTAAAACCAAAAAACCTGTAATTTGAGGTTGTTGCTCAAAGACTGGAAATCTACCTCCAATTGGGGAAATATTAAAAAATACAGAAAATAATAATTGAGCCAACATAGCTCCCCAAAAAGGAGGAATCGCATATGTTCCAATACCAAATATTCTCAGAATATAATCAGTTTTACCACCTCTATTTCGCAACCCAAGAAGTCCCATTGGGAATCCAATAAGCATTGCACTCAATATAGAAAAGAAACCAAGTTCAAGACTTGCCGGTAATGACTTAAGAATAATATTTAGCACTGGCTCTTGAGTACTAAGAGATAGTCCAAAATTTAAATGTAAAATATCATTTATATAAGAAAAATATTGATTTGTTAACGATTCATTTAAACCTAATTTACTTCTCAGAATTTCCCTTGAAACCTCATTAGCTCCAGATCCAAGTATGGCATCAACAGGATCACCAGGAGCAACTCGCAATAAAATAAAAACTAATGAGGAAATTATCCATAACATTAATGGAATTAATGAAATCTTTAATAAGGAATAGTTAAAAAGCTTATATAAATTCCTACTCATTAATTAACTCTAGATCGCTTAATTGAATTATTCCTGCACCATTAAAAATAGGTTTTGATATATTATTTTGAGACCATGCTTTCTGAGAGGATATCCAAATAGGAATGTAAGGGATTGAATTTGCTGCTATTTCTTCAATTTCAAAAAGTTTATCTAATCTTTTATTTCCACTTATATTTTCACTCTCAAGAAATAAACTTTCAACTTTGTTTGATCCCCAAAAACTCCCACTATAAACAGATTCACCTTTTTTACATGTACCTTCAACTATTTCATCACAGCTCAAAAGAGGGGTGAGATAAGCTTCTGGATCTGAATAAGCCCCAGTCCAATCAAGGATAACGGCTGTATAAAGCCCTAAACTTAGATTCTTATAAACTGTTGTAGATTCAACACCGTTAAGTTCAATTGTAATACAATCTTTCAAATAATTTTTTATTTCTTCCTGCCATGTCAGAGCAATAAGCTTATCAGCAGGTACGTTTGATCTATAGGTAAGAGGGATTCTCAGTATATTTCCATTGCAATAATTCTCATTTTGCAATAACTTTCTTGCTTCTGAATAATCATATTTAGGCCAATAAGCTTGATAATCCTTTTTTAATATAGGGGGAATTAGTGATCTAGTTGGTATTCTCTGCCCATAGCTAACTTTTTCACTAATTAATTTTCTGTTAAGACTTTTTGCCAAGGCAAGCCTTACATTTCTATTATTCAATGGGTAAAAGTTAGTTCTAAGGCTGATAAAACTTAATTCTGTAAAAGGACTATTACCTTCTTTAAATTTTTTAATTTTACTTAGATTGTTTAAACTATTTCTCTGACTATCGTCAATTGAATTTGATAAAAGCACATCAATTTGTTTACTTTTTAAAGCTCCGAAAAGTGAAGATGAATTGGAATATCCCACGAAATTAATACCATTATTTAAGGGCTTTTCACCCCAATAATTCAAATTAGGTTCAATTAATTGAACTTCGTTCGAAAAACTAGTCAGCGCATATTTACCAGTACCAACAAATTTTTCATTTAGAAACTTATCAGAATATTCTTTATAAAATGTTGGAGAGATCGGCGTTAAATTTACTGATGTAAGTAGACCATTTAAAGAACTTGATGGTTTATTTAGATTTATTATGACTGAATGCTCACTTGGGGTTTCTATTGATTTAATCTTATTTCCAAGAATATAATTCATTGTTCCAATTTTTTTGAATCTATCAAAAGTAAACTTTATTGCATTTGAATTAAGCGAAGTTCCATCGTGAAAAAAAACATTTTTTCTTAAATTAATAATTATTTGAAGTCTATTCTTTGAAATAATTGGCATCTCAGATGCCAGTTTAGGTTTTAATTCTCCATTAGAATTTAATTCATATAATGTATCTCCTAGAGAACTTATTAATTGAATCGCTTTAAGTGTATTAGCTCTTGCTGGATCTAAAGATTCTATTTTTCCAGAACTTGCTACTATAATTTTCTTTGATATTCTTTTTGAACTACAAGAATTCTGTAAAAAAGAAATTAAAATAATAAATATTGATAAAAGAACTTTTTTTTTCATATTTCTTAAATACTAAATTATTCTGATGCTTGTTTTGGACAAAAAATTTGTAATGTTATTTGACTTATTTCTAAAGCAAATGTTTTTTTAGAATCACAAGCAAAAGGCCACTCTCTTACCCAACAAATTTTTTTTACTATATTTAGACCAATTACTTGAAAAGTCTTATTGCTATTTTTAATTTTCACACAAGCACCTTTGTAAAGGTTTTCAGAACAAATTAAATTATTTTTTTGATTTTCATTAATTAATAGTTTTGAATGAATCATTAAGGTGCTAAAACCAAACACTTTCTTTCTTCGGTTTAACAAGCCATGAAGAAATTTGCAAACTATTTTTTTAAATACAACTTAATTGACTTGCAATAGTTTTGACTTCATTAAGCGAATTTATTTCATCTTTCGATTTTTCAAAACTTCCATTATTCACCTCATGAGTAATAACAACAATTTCAGCTTTATCCTCAGTTGCATCTAATTGAACAATTGATTCGATTGAAACATTATAATTTCCAAAAATATCTCCAATCTTTCCTATTACGCCAGGACTATCAAGACAAATAATTCTAAGATAATTTTTTTTATTTATTTCAGATGGTCCTATGATATGACAGTTTCTCCAGAAATTAAAAGATAATAATGGATCGATTGAATTATTATTTTTTTCTGAGGCAGCATGCAGATTTAATATATCTGATACTACTGATGCAGCAGTCGGACCACTCCCTGCACCTGGACCATATAACATTATTTCTCCAAGAGGATCAGCCTCTATCAATAATGCATTGTTAACTCCCATAACTGTTGCTAGCGGATGAGATTTTGGAATCAAGGAAGGGCCTACCCAAATATTCAAAGCAAGTGAATCATTACGATTAATTTGTTGCCTTTCAGCAAGAGCCAAAAGTTTTATTTCAAATCCTAGTTTATTCGCATATTCGATATCCTTTAGATTAATTTTACTAATGCCCTCTGCATGTATTTCGTCTCGTTTGATTTTCCCTCCAAATGCGAGTTCACTAAGAATAGAAATCTTATCAGCAGCGTCATGACCCTCAATATCTGAGGTTGGATCTAATTCTGCATACCCAAGGCTTTGAGCCAATTTTAATGTTTCATTATAATCAGCTTTTTCATTTGCCATCTTTGAAAGAATAAAATTTGTAGTGCCATTTATTATCCCAACCATTTTTTTTATACTGTTACTTTTTAGTGATCTTTTTAATGGCTCAATTATTGGAATCCCTCCGCAGACTGCTGCCTCTGACAATATATAAACGCCTTCTTTAGCAGCAGTTTTGTATATTTCTTCTCCATACCTTGCAATGACTGCTTTATTTGCTGTCACAACAGATTTACCTGATTTTAAAGATTGCAGAATAATATCCTTCGCTAAATCAACACCTCCCATTACTTCAATAATTACATCTATGGAAGGGTCATTAATTAATTTAGATGGATCATCAGTCAATAAACTATTATCTACCTCAATAGCCCGTTTTTTAGTAAGATCTTTAACTGCTATTTTTGCAATTTCAATTTCTTTTAGAATTGGATGTGAATCAATTTCAGAACTTAATATTTTATAAATTCCTGTACCTACTGTTCCAAAACCTACGATGCCAATTTTACATTTTCTCATTTTGTATTTATTTTTGCTTTGAGTTTAATTTTATATTATTGGCCTACAGAAATTCATTTGCTTGAGACTGCATTTTCAATAATATGTTTAAAAAACCATTTGATCGTGAAGGAGTTAAGCTTGCTTTCAAACCAGTATCCTCTATAAATTTTTTATCTATTTCAACAACTTCATATGGTGTTAACTCATTTAATCCACTAATTAGAAATGCCAACAAACCCTTTGTTATTAGAGCATCAGAATATCCTTCCCAAGATAATTTACCGGCTATTATAGTGGCCTTAACAAAAACTTCTGAAACGCAACCCTTAACCTTATTCTCTTCAACTAGGATATTACTATCTGGTTCTTTCAATTTTTTGCCCAACCACAAAATGTACTCATATTTTCTTTTTGGATCTTCTGATTTCTTCAACTTTTCTACTAATTTTGATAGATTATCGTATTTTTCTTGATTTTCCATTTTTAAAACTATTAATAAACTACTCGTAGATCTCTCATTATACAAATATTTCTTTTTCTGTGATAAAGCCAGATAAAGGAACATCCCACTCAGCTCTGGTTAAAGGATTAGTACTTAAACAGTTAGAAGTCAATACTCCAATGCATGGAATATCTCTCCAATTTTTATCACTCCTTAATTTATCAAAATAGCCTCCTCCATAACCTAGTCTCATTAAATTCTTATCGACAGAAAGACATGGGACCAATATCATACTTATCTCCTTATGAGTTAATGAAAATGAGTTATTTGGACTTAGTATCCCTTCAGAATCTTTAGTAAGAGGATTTTCATCCCATGGATAAAATAATAACTCTTTTTTATCTTTACATCTGGGCAAAGCTAGAGGAATTTTTTCCTTTAAACTTCTGATATCTACTTCATTTTTTAGAGGCCAATATATTGCTATATAACCAATATTTTTATGTTCCTTCAAGAATGAATCAACATATATTTTTACATTCTTTTCTACATTTTCCCTTTGAAAATGGGGAATCGCATCTCTAATTTTTCTAAACATATCCCTCTCTAATTTCTTTTTTTCATAAATAGTCATATTTAATTTTCAGTTAAAGCCTTCTTCATTTAGTTTTGTTAGTGCTATAGCCAACGCATCTGCTGAATCATCAGGTTTTGGAGGTTTTTCAAGTTCCAAGTTGTACATAACAGCATCAAGAACTTCTTTCTTAGATGCTTTTCCAGACCCAGCAATGGTTAACTTTATTTGCGCAGGAGAATACTCACTAACCTGAATGTTTTTAGAGGCTAATATCATCATAATCACTCCTCTAGCCTGCACCACACTGATAGTAGTACTTGATTTATAGAAGAAAAATTTTTCTACCGCTGCTACATTTGGATTCCAATGATTAATTAACTCATTAAGATCTTTGAATATCTCGTAGAGTCTATCTTCTTCTTTTTTGTCTTTACATGTCTGAATAATGCCACAATCTAACAATTTTTTTCTTTCATTTTCAATTTCAATAATTCCATAACCAACTCTGGCTAATCCAGGATCTATTCCAATTATTCTCACAGTAATTAAGCTTCTGCAGACAATTGGAATTTTGAAAGATTTTCTTTTTCATCTAAATCAAATACTTTACAAAAAGCTTGAATAACTCTTTCACCTGAATCAACTTGTTCTAGAGGGTCTTTTCTTAACCTGTGTCTTAAAGAACAAGAAATAACCCTTGCTATATCATCCTCTTGTACTTCAGTTCTTCCCTCGAAAGCGGCAATTGCCCTTGCCGATCGATTTGTAACAATATCCCCACGTAAACCATCAACATCAAGTTCTCCACATATCGCAGATATATTCAATCTAAGGTCATCATCCATTTGAACTGAATTTAATATTTCTTGAGCTTTAATAACCTTTTGTTGAAGTTCATTCTGTTGTGTCTCAACACTCAATGAAAACTCATCAGGATTATCATCAAAAGAAGTTCTTTGATCCACTACTTGAACTCTTAGTTCAGCATCTCTAACTGTTTTAACCTCAACACTCATTCCAAATCTGTCCAATAGCTGAGGCCTTAATTCACCTTCTTCTGGATTACCTGAACCTATAAGAACAAACCTTGCAGGATGTCTAACTGAGACACCCTCCCTTTCAACTGTATTCCATCCGGAAGCCGCAGAATCTAAAAGTACATCAACTAAATGATCATCAAGCAAATTTACCTCATCAACATATAGTAAACCCCTATTAGCTTTAGCCAATAATCCAGGTTCAAATGCCTTAACACCTTCACTTAAAGCCTTCTCTATATCTATGGTTCCACAAAGCCTATCTTCAGTTGCTCCTAAAGGTAAATCAACCATAGGGACTTGTTTTTGAATACTTTCTAGATTTTCTCCTTGAACAATTTTTTCCAAAACCTCCTTACTCTGCAAATCTGGATCAATTAAGGAACTATTATATGGATCGTCTTTAACAACATCTATAGCAGGTAACAAATCAGCTAGAGCTCTAATTGTAGTAGACTTCCCAGTTCCTCTATCACCCATTATCATCACTCCTCCAATTCTTGGATCAATAACATTTAACAAGAGAGCTAATTTCATTTCTTCCTGACCAATTACAGCTGTAAAGGGGAAAACTCTTCTTTTCTTTGTTGTAGTCACAATTTTAATTTTCTTAAATATTCAAATAATCAATAGATGTTACTTCAGAAAATGTTTTTAGTAAATATCCCAATTAAATTTAAACTATAAGAAATTAAATCCTAATTCAATTTAAAAGTTTTTAATTTTTTTTTGAATTATTCAAAAACCATTTTATTTGATGGACAATTCCTCGTAAAACATTTATCTCGTGCATCGATGTATTTGCCCTTAAAATAAATTTTTTAAATTTACTTATTTTTGCACTTGATGTATGTTTTAAAAGATATCCAACTTCCAAAAGTATTTCCTCTATCTCCACAAATGAGTCGTGTATTTGTTTTGTTGATGCAAGATTAAAAACCTCTAATTTCTCATTGATATTTTTTTTAGAGGACTGATTTAATTCATATAAAACTATTGAAACTGCGTGAGAGAGATTTAAAGAAGGATTATTTTGAGAAGTTGGGATATTAAAAGTCTTATTTGCTAGAAGTAATTCTCTATTAGTTAAACCTCTATCTTCTCTGCCAAATATAATTGCTAAATTTTTTATCTTTTTAAAAGATATCGTCCAATTAAATACATCTTCAAAAGATTCAAAAGAAGAATTATTAGTTACATCAATCCTTCCTGAAGTTGCGAGAACTAAATCACAATCAAAAATTGCTTTTTCAAGATTATCAAAAATCTTACAATGATCAAGGTATTTTTGACCTTTAAGAGCCATTTTTTTTGCTTCTAAGGAAAAAATATCGCATTTTGGAGAAACGATTCTTAATTCTTCAACTTCAAAGTTTGAACATAATCTAGCAACACTCCCTACATTTAAAGGGCCATTTGGTTCGACTAATATTACCTTTAAATTAGAGAAATTTTTCTTCAAAATTATTCAAGGCTATGAAGATACTTTAATAAATTTGACATATTTACAGGATCAATTTCAAAACTTGGCATTGGAGGAGTAAGGCCGCCAGTAACTTGTTTAATTATTTCTTTATCACTCAAACGTTGAGTTACTGAGTGTAAGTCTGGCCCCACTAATCCTCTTGCTGTAATTCCATGACATCCAACACAATTTATCTTAAAAAGAGCATCTCCTTTCTCAGTAGAGCCATTAAGCTCAAGAGTTTTAATAATATATTTGTTATTTTCATTATAATTTATAAAAAAAATTGAAAAACATAAAATTAAAAGCACAAAAACAATAAAAAACATTTTAAAAAATTCTTTTTTAAAGTCTCTTTCTGCTGCAGATGATGAAGATGTTGACACAAAAAATAATCTCTATGTAAGAATTGTGAATAAGGATTTTAAAAAGTCAAAGAAATGATTGAGCCTCTTCTATGTGGAATTGTTTTAGGTTTAGTTCCAATAACTCTTCTTGGATTATTTGTAAGTGCATGGAATCAATACAGAAGAGGTTCAGGCATGTTGGACATTGATTAAAAATGTTAATCGTGACTGTCCATAGTCTCTTACATCTATAGTTTCCCATAAATTACTCTTTTTAATATTGAGGTTTGGAGAATGTTCACAAATAACAGTTGACTCTTTTTTTAAGAAATTACAATTAAATATTTGATTTAGAACTAATTCATGAAAATTCACGTCATATGGAGGATCTAGATAAACAAAATCAAATTTTAATTTGTTTAAATCCATAATTTTTGATGATAAATTCCTCTCATAATTTGGTTTTGTCCAGTTCAAAACGTCTTTACAAATAACATCAATATCGTTCTTCCTATTCTCTATATCCTGCAAAGAAAGTAGGTTTTTTAAGCAGATTTTTGAGTTGTTTATATTTTTTTCAATTGCAATTATTTTTCTTGCCCCATGATTAAATGCTTCACAGGATATGGTCCCTGTTCCACTAAATAAATCTAACCAGTTACTATCTTCAACTCTATTATTTAGTATGTTAAATATTGCCTCTCTCACTCTCAAAGTTGTTGGTCTTGTATGAGTGTTATTAGGACTTTGGAGTTTTTTACCACCTATTAATCTTAAATTTGACTTCATAAGTAATTATCAGTTATTGAATATTACTAAGCCATCTTCTCAAAAGTTTTTCTCCAGTTTTACCAGATTTTTCTGGATGAAATTGACACGCTATTAAATTATCATTCTCAATAATCGCTGTTAATTTTTCAGAACCATAATTAACCTGAGCAGCAATAATATTATTGTCATAAGGGACTGCATGATAGGAATGTACAAAATAAACCCAATTATTTATTTCTTCTAGCCCTAAAAGAGTGTTTGATTTTGTAGGTAAAAGTTGGCACCAACCCATATGAGGAATTCTTTGGTTAACTACTTCAGGAATTTTTTTTATTTTTCCTTTATAAATGCCTAGTCCTTGAACTATTCCTTCATCACTTGATTCAAAAAGAAGTTGAAGTCCTAAACAAATACCTAAAAAAGATTTCCCACTATTAATCCAATTTTTTAAATCACTAATCAAATCCGTATCCATGAGATTAATCATCGCAGGGTCAAAGGCTCCAACTCCAGGAAGTATTAACGCTTTACAGTCCTTTGATTCATTAAAGTTATTAATTAAAAGTATTTCTTCACCAAGACTTTCCAGAGATTTTGTAACGGAATGAATATTACCCATTCCATAATCTATAAGTCCAATTTTATGCAAAGTTATTTATCTTATAGATGTTTAGTTAAAGTACTCGAAAGAGTTGCCTTTGGCACTGCCCCTACAACTGTATCAACCTTTTGCCCGCCTTTAAAGATCATCAAAGTTGGAATACTTCTGATTCCGTATTGACTAGCAACATTTGGGTTCTCATCTGTATTTAATTTAAAAACTTTAATTTTTCCTTCAAAATCTTTTGAGATTTCTTCCACAACTGGTGCAACCATCCTGCATGGACCACACCATGGCGCCCAAAAATCAACCAATACTGGTAGATCACTTTGAAGTACATCCTTGTCAAATGAAGAGTCAGTTACGGCTGGAGCTGATGACATAATTTAAGTATTCCTTTAAGAAAATTTAGCAGGCAATTCTTATAAGTGATGATTTCATTACAGATAAAATAATATAAGTAACAAAATATCTAAAAAAAAGCCCGAATAAACGGGCAATTTAGTGTGTGAGGAGTATGGGGTTGCCCCCATAATTTAATAATAACTCCTAATGAGAGATTTGTTTAATTTAAAAAATTTCTAACTTAAAATTTTAAATTTTCTTTAAATATTACTTATTTACCCATTCCGAGCTGCTGGGCTTTTTGATAAACCTTACCTTCTGTTAGAAGAGATGGTGCAATAACTATTTCAACGTCTTGCATTTCTTTTATATTTTTAGCACCAAGAGTGCTCATTGAGGTTCTTATGGCACCTAATAAATTATGTGTACCATCATCAAGCAACGCTGGGCCTTTAATTATCCTTTCTAAAGATCCTGTAGACCCAACTTCAATTCTTGTACCCCTTGGCAATATAGGACTTGGAGTAGCCATACCCCAGTGAAATCCTTTGCCTGGGGCATTTGAGGATTTAGCTATTGGCGAACCAATCATCACAGCATCTGCACCACAAGCTAAACATTTACAAATATCTCCCCCAGTCACAATTCCTCCATCTCCAATAATTGGAATATAACGACCACTTTCTTTAAAGTAATCATCTCTAGCCAAACTACAATCAGCGATTGCAGTTGCTTGAGGGATACCAATGCCTAATACACCTCTTGAAGTGCATGCCGCTCCAGGGCCAATACCAACCATCAATCCGGCGACACCAGCCTCCATAAGAAGCTTAGCAACCTCATAAGTAACACAATTTCCTGCTACAACTGGGACTTTCATAGACTGACAAAGATCTTTTATATTTAGGGTTTCTTTACCTTCCATTCCTAGATGCTCTGTTGAAACAACTGTTCCTTGAAGGAAAAATAAGTCAATTTTTGAGTTATTTATTGTTTCTTTAAATCTTATAGCTGCTTGTGGAGTCCCACTAAATGCAGCAATACCTCCTTTTTCTTTAACCTCATTTATTCGCTGAATAATTAATTCTTCTTTTACAGGCTTGCTGTATATCTTCTGCATTAATGGTACAAAATCATTTTTCCCAACTGATGCTATTTGTTTTAATATTTCATCAGGGTTTTCATATCGTGTTTGTATGCCTTCCATATTAATCACCCCTAAGGCTCCTAATTTGGTAAGTTCAACAGCTGTATTAACATCAACAACACTATCCATAGCACTAGCCACAATTGGAATTTCTCTTTTTAAATCACCTACTGACCAAGAAGGATCAGTCAAATCATAATCGAGTGTTCTTTTTCCCGGAACTAAGGCTATTTCGTCAATGCCATAAGCCCTTCTGACTTTCTTATTTAAACCAAGTTCAATATTCACGAAATTATATATATATTCTGATTAAATTAACAACTAAAGGGGTAATAAGCCAAGGTTTATACAAAAACATTAGACTTTTTTTTTATTTGTGTGTAAATGTGAGTATTTGGTAGTTAAATATATCTTATTTTTTATTCATTATGACAATCAGCGATTATTATTAAAAAAAGGTTTTTTGTATGTCTGATATTATAGATTCCGGAAATTCTGGATTAAGCGAAGATAACGATCGAATTATTCAAACCGACTTAAGAAATGAGATGTCTCGCTCATATCTAGAGTATGCAATGAGCGTTATAGTTGGTCGTGCACTTCCAGATGCAAGGGATGGATTAAAGCCTGTTCATAGAAGAATTCTTTATGCAATGTATGAACTTGGATTAACTAGCGGTAGACCCTACAGAAAATGTGCAAGGGTTGTTGGAGAAGTTCTCGGTAAATACCATCCTCATGGGGACACTGCTGTATATGATGCTCTAGTAAGAATGGCTCAGGATTTCTCTATGAGAATGCCACTTATAGATGGTCATGGGAACTTTGGTTCTGTAGATAACGACCCTCCTGCTGCGATGAGATATACAGAATCGCGTCTACAGTCTCTTACAGATGAAAGTTTATTAGAGGACATCGAATCAGAAACTGTAGATTTCTCTGATAACTTTGACGGTTCTCAACAAGAGCCGACAGTTTTACCTGCAAGGATACCTCAACTTCTATTAAATGGATCATCTGGTATAGCGGTTGGAATGGCGACTAATATTCCACCTCATAACTTAGGAGAATTAATCAATGGACTGAAATTAATTATTAAAAACCCTTCTGCTGAAGATAAAGAACTTTTTGAATTAATTAAGGGTCCTGATTTCCCCACTGGGGGGCAAATCTTGGGTAGAGAAGGGATAAGAGAAACTTTTAAAACCGGAAGAGGTTCAATAACCATGAGAGGAGTAGCAAACATTGAGCAAATTAAATCAGTTGGCAGGGCAGAAAAAGATGCGGTAATAATTACAGAACTACCTTTTCAAACTAATAAAGCAGCCTTAATAGAGAGAATTGCAGACTTGGTTAATGAGAAAAAATTAGAGGGTATTTCTGATATCAGAGATGAAAGTGACCGTGATGGTATGAGAATTGTTATTGAGCTAAAAAGAGATGCCTATCCACAAGTGGTTTTAAATAACTTATTCAAGTTAACGCCTCTACAAAATAACTTTAGTGCCAATATTCTAGCTTTAGTCAAAGGAGAACCAACCACTCTGTCGCTTCGAAAAATGTTGGATGTATTTTTAGATTTTAGGGTTGAGACTATAAGGCGTAGAACAGGGTTTTTATTAAAAAAAGCTGAAGATAGAGATCACATTGTAAAGGGACTTTTATTAGCCTTAGACTCTATGGATGAAATTATCAATCTAATAAGATCAGCAAAAGATACAGTTTCCGCTCGAGAAAAATTACAAACTGATCATGAGTTGTCTTCAACACAGGCAGAAGCAATTTTACAAATGCAGTTAAGAAGATTAACAGCATTAGAGGCAGATAAAATCAAAGCAGAACATGACGAATTAACTCAAAAAATTAATCAATACAAGCAGATATTGAATAGTAAAGAAAGAATTTTTGAAATCATCTTAGAGGAAATTAATAAAATTGATGAAAGATTTTCTTCTCCAAGAAAAACAGAAATACTTGATTTAGGAGGTGGACTAGATGATATTGATCTAATAGCTAATGACAGATCAGTAATTTTATTAACTGAAGCAGGATATTTAAAGAGGATGCCTGTTAATGAATTTGAATCTACTAGTCGTGGCTCAAGAGGGAAAGCCGGCACAAAAACCAAAGAAGATGATGAGGTGAAATTATTCATAAGCTGCAACGATCATGATACTCTTTTGCTCTTCAGTGATAAAGGCGTAGCTTACGCCCTACCAGCATATAGAGTTCCCATGAGTAGTAGAACGGCAAAAGGAACTCCATCAGTTCAACTTCTTCCTATACCAAGAGAAGAAAAAATAACTTCAATAGTTGCTGTGGATTCTTTTGATAACGATTGTTATCTATTAATGTTAACCAAGGCAGGCTTCATAAAAAGAACTGCACTTTCTGCTTTCTCTAAAATCAGATCAAATGGATTAATTGCAATTAATCTTGAAGATGAAGACGCATTAACTTGGGTTAGATTATCAAAAGAAGGAGATAGTGTTTTAATCGGCTCAAGAACAGGAATGGCTATTCATTTCAGATTGGATATTAACGAAATAAGACCACTTGGAAGAACAGCAAGAGGAGTTAAATCAATGAACCTCAGGGATGGAGACAATTTAGTATCCATGGATGTTTTGACATCTGATTTAGTTGATCAATTAGCGAAAATGGAGCTTCCTGATAAAGAAATTGATGAAAATCTTGAAGTTAATACTTCGGATGGTCCCTGGGTATTAATAGCCAGTGCATTTGGACTAGGAAAGAGAGTACCTGCAACTCAATTCAGATTGCAAAAAAGAGCAGGGATGGGCTTAAGAGCGATAAAATTCAGAATTAAAGATGATGAACTAGTTTGTTTGAAGGTCTTGGGAGAGGGTGAAGAATTACTTTTTGTTTCTGAAAAAGGAGTAATTGTTAGAACAAATGCAGATAAAATTTCTCAGCAATCGAGAGCCGCTACTGGCGTAAAGCTACAAAGATTAGACGAAGGGGATCATTTATCAGAAGTGGTATTAGTTCCTCGTGAACAAATAGAGGAAACAGACCAACTTAACTCAGGGGAAGAAAACTAAAAAACGTATGGTTAGTTAAATAATATGGAAATACTTGATATTTTAATTTTAGGTTCCGGTCCTGCAGCATTATGTTTAGCTTCTGAATTAGCCAAGCAGAATTTAAACATAAAGGGTATATCCACAAAATCTCCAAAAGAAAAATGGGAGAATACATATGGCATATGGGCATCTGAATTAGAGGAATTAGGATTAGAATCTTTGTTATCTCACCGATGGAGTGAAACAGTTAGTTATTTTGGAAATGGTGAAAATAAAAAAGAGAATATTCCAACGAATCATAATTATGATTATGGATTAATTAATCAAGAAGCCTTTCAAAATGAACTTTTGAAAAAATGCATAGGGATTGAGTGGCTAAATGAAACGGCTAAAGATATTTCAGAGAAAAACAAAATATCTGAAGTTATTTGTCTTTCAGGTTTAAAAATAAAGGCTAGATTAGTTATTGATGCTAGTGGGCATAAAAGTAATTTTGTAAAAAGACCATTAAAAAATGACATTGCTCAGCAAGCTGCATATGGAATTGTCGGAAAATTCTCTTCACCACCTGTTAGTGAGGAACAGTTTGTTTTAATGGATTTTCGTCCAAATCATTTAAGCAAAAAAGAAAGATTATGCTCTCCTTCCTTTCTTTACGCAATGGATTTAGGAGATGAAACTTTTTTTGTTGAAGAAACTTCATTAGCTAGTTATCCAGCATTATCGCAAGAAAATCTTAAAAAAAGACTTTTAAAGAGACTGAACAGCAAAGGTATTGAGGTAAGTGAAATTTTTCATGAAGAGAATTGTCTTTTCCCAATGAATTTACCTCTCCCATATAAAAAACAATTTGTACTTGGTTTTGGAGGGTCTGCAAGTATGGTGCATCCTGCATCAGGTTATATGGTCGGATCTTTATTAAGAAGAGCTCCACTACTTGCTGAAAAATTAGCAACTTTTTTAAAAAAACCTCATCTAAGTTCTCTAGATCTAGCATCAAAAGGATGGGAAGTGCTTTGGCCTTACGAATTAATACAAAGACACAAGCTTTACCAATATGGTCTCAAAAGATTGATGAGTTTTGACGAAAGTAGGCTCAGAAGCTTTTTCTCAAATTTCTTTAAGTTATCCACCAAAGAATGGGTAGGCTTTCTAACAAATACTCTTCCTCTCCCAAAACTAATTTATGTTATGAGTAAAATGTTTATAAATTCCCCTTTAAGAGTAAAACTTGGAATGCTTAATTTAAAATAGTATTTTTATTTTTGCCAATCATCAATATTAATGTTCGGAAAAACTTTATCTTCTTCCTCAATATCATCAAGGAATTTTAAATTAATATTGGAATGATTTTTTATCATTTCTACTAATTTCCAGAATCTAAATAAGTGCCTCTCTATTCTTTCTTTTGCAAGCTCAGTTGTAGTTCCAGCTCTTAAGATAAAACTCCAATCAGATGACTCAGAAAGAAGTAATTCTCTTGCCGCTTGTTTGAAAAGCCTTGGAGATAAGTCATTATTATAATTTTTAGAACATAAATCAACGAAAATTGAGCCTGCTTTAGTTATCTCAGGAACGATCCATGCATTTGAATCGTTTATCCAGTAATTATGGTAACCACCTTGCCCCCAGCTTGATGGCGAAGGATCACAAATCTGAAGATTTGGCTTTTGAAGTAAGAATTCTTTTAAATTTATAAGCTTAATTGAATATTTAGTCGATTTCTTTAGTATGTTTTCGATAAAAAAAGGTCCCTCATACCACCAATGACCGAACAACTCTGCATCAAAAGGAGCTACTAATAAAGGTTTAAAGGAAGAAGATAAAGTTAATTTTTCTAATTGCTTGGATCTCGCCATTAGATAAGCATCAGCATGTTCTACAGCCTTATTTTTGGCTTCATTTTCTAAGTAAAACTCCTTTTCACCTAATGACAGGTTTTCATTTGTAATCTTATGAAACTTTAAACCCAAGGGTCTTTTAGTAGAGATCCCTTTCTTTTGGAGCTCAGAGATAGGTAATTCCCATCCCAAATCCTTATGAAATTCCCTATAAACTTTATCCCCTGGGAATCCATCCTTGGCAGACCAAACTGGTAAAGTTGACTCACTATCTCTTCCGAAGAATGCAACTCCTTTTTTCGAGCATATTGGAGCATATACACCATATCTAGGCCTTGGTGTAGAGTTAAGAATTCCATGACCGTCTAAAATTGCATATCTGATACCACATTTATAAAGGATTTCATCTAAATTCTCATAGTATGCACATTCAGGTAACCAAATACCCAATGGCTTAGTTCCAAAAAAATCTTCATGGCTCCTAATTGCTGTTTTAATTTGTCCTTTAACAGTTTCAGGATTCTCCCTTAATATTGGTAGGTATCCATGCGTAGCAGCACAAGTAAGAATATCTAAATTCCCAGAGTGATTTAAAAGCTTAAATTTATCAATTAAATTTCCAGAGCATTTTTGCCAGTATAAGTATTTATCATTAAGATTGTTCATTAAAAACGCAGAAGCATTTTTTTCTTCTTGAGGTAGTTCGTTCAAGAAATCATGCCTGGTTTTAATCCAGCTCGGGAAAGTTTCTTGAATTTGTTTATTATCCAGAAGTGATAATAATGTCGGAGACAAACTAATGGTAAGTTTTGTATTTAAAGGATTTTTATTATTAGAAGATTCTATTGATTGAAGTAGTGGTATATAACATTCCAATATCGCCTGAAATAACCAATCCTCTTCTAAAGAGTTTTTTTCATTTTTTCTGACATAAGGAAGATGAGCATGTAAAACTATCGCTAAGTAACCTAAAAGACTTTTTTTTGAGTATTGCCCATTCATTTTTTTATAATTTGCATCTAGATTTATATAAAATCATAATTAACCCCGATAGAAGGAATTTTTAATTCTCTAAAGAATACTTTAATAAGTAATAAATTTTGTTTTTTTACCTAAAACTTTAACCAATATTGTTAAGGGATAATCCTTGTGATTGATTTTATTCAATAAAGATCTAGTCAATTTTTTTTAATTAGCTTAATATAAGACTATGTATGCATGACTAATGTCAAAAGATCCTGGAAGAATTTTGATCTTTGATACAACTCTTCGGGATGGAGAGCAATCTCCTGGCGCCAGTTTAAATCTTGAGGAGAAACTTGCTATTGCACATCAATTAGCAAGATTAGGAGTAGACGTAATTGAGGCTGGATTCCCTTTCGCAAGCCCTGGAGATTTTAAAGCTGTTAATAAAATTGCCAATGCTGTTGGTAGGGAGAATGGTCCAATAATATGCGGTTTAGCCAGAGCGTCTAAAGGTGATATAAAAGCTTGTTATGAAGCCGTAAGTTCAGCTCCCAAGAAAAGAATACATACTTTTATTGCCACAAGTGATATTCACCTTAAACATAAACTAAAAAAATCTAGAAAAGATGTTCTTCAAATAGTTCCGGAAATGGTTAATTATGCAAAATCATTGGTAGATGATATTGAATTTTCTTGCGAAGATGCATCTAGGAGTGATCCTGATTTTTTATATGAAGTAATTCAACTTGCAATTTCTGCAGGAGCATCAACAATTAATATCCCTGATACAGTTGGATTTACAACCCCTAGTGAATTTGGCAAATTAATTTCCGATATAAATAAAAATGTTCCAAATATTGATGAGGCAGTAATTTCGGTTCATGGTCATAATGATTTAGGTTTAGCAGTTGCCAATTTTCTAGAGGCAGTAAAAAATGGAGCAAGACAACTTGAATGTACAATTAATGGCATTGGAGAAAGGGCTGGGAATGCCTCTTTAGAAGAATTAGTAATGGCATTACATGTTAGGAAAAGTTTTTTTAATAAATTTTTCAATAGAAATAATGATTCACCAACACCTCTTACAGCTATAAGAACAGAAGAATTAACAAAAACCTCTAGACTTGTTTCCAACCTGACTGGCATGACTGTTCAACCTAATAAAGCAATTGTAGGAGCCAACGCTTTTGCACATGAATCAGGCATTCACCAGGATGGGGTTTTAAAAAATAGACTTACTTACGAAATTATCGATGCAAAAACTGTTGGTTTGAGTGACAACAAAATATCATTGGGGAAACTAAGTGGAAGAAGTGCCGTAAGAGCAAGATTAGAAGAGATGGGATATGACTTGAGCAGAGAAGACTTAAACGATGCTTTTGCTCGTTTTAAGGACTTAGCCGATAGAAAAAGAGAAATTACAGATAGAGACCTTGAAGCAATTGTTAGTGAACAAGTACAGCTTCCAGAAGCTAAATTTCAATTAAGTCTTGTACAAGTAAGTTGCGGTAACACATCTAAACCTACCGCTACAATTACACTTCTAAACACGGAAGAAAATACTGAGGATACTGCTGTATCCGTAGGGACTGGACCTGTTGATGCTGTATGCGAGGCTCTAAATAAATTAGCTAAAGTACCAAATGAATTAATTGAATTTTCTGTAAAGTCAGTAACAGAAGGTATTGATGCTTTAGGCGAAGTAACAATACGAATAAGGAGAGACAATAAGATATATTCTGGTCACTCTGCTGATACAGATGTTGTAGTAGCTGCTGCGAACGCCTACGTTAATGCTTTAAATAGGCTTATATTTTCTGAGAAAAAAAATTCAATTCATCCACAGTTTGATAATTTAGAAAATTCTGAGAAAACATTTCTTTCTAATTCTGGAAATTAAATTAATTCTTAGGATTATTAAATATCGTTAAAAATAGCCGCTTAATATTGTAGATTAATTAATAAGCTAAAGAAGTAAATAATGAGAGAAAGGTTATTAGGATATTGGACACTTTCTTGGATGGGGTTAATCAGCAATATAATTGCGCTTCCAATAATCGCAATAATAATAAGTTTTGGGCCACCTCTCAAAGTAGCCAATATAACACTAGCTATAAGTCTTGGTTGGCCTGCTGCTATCGTTGGAATAGTCTCTTCAGCAGCTCTTTTGGCAGAGCGAAAATGGGGAGTTACTTTAACTCTAGTATCTCTATCAATGGTAATTTCTGGGATGGCACCTTATTCAGTAATAAGGCTCATAACTCTTCAAGATATTTTTGGAATTGGTGGGTTTACTCTTTTAACAACCTTATTAAGTACTTTTGCCCTTCTGTATTGGTGTAATCCAAAACATCGAAGAAGTATAAGGTTATAAATTAAAAATCAAGAAAAGGTATTATTCTTGCTTTTTGGATACTGAATCCTTCTATGTCTAATTCTTTTCCATACATTCAAGAATGCTCTTTTTATTAAAAAAATCTCACCCTTCGATAAATTACTATCATTTAATTGGCCATCTTTTTGACGCGAGTAAATAATTTTAGATATTGTTTGCAGAGCTTCCTTATCAGATGCATTAATGTTCATAGCTCTTAGAGCTGCTTCACAACCATCAGCAAGCATTAAAATAGCCGTTTCTTTTGACTGAGGGATAGGCCCATTGTATCTAAAATCATTTTCATTAATCATGATATTTTTTTCTTTAGCCTTATGAAAAAAATATCCCATTTTTAGAGTCCCCTGATGTTCTGGGATAAAGTTTGCTATTTGTTTAGGTAGTCTATTTTTTCTTGCATACTTTAACCCTTCATCAACATGCGCCTGTAATACCTCTGCACTTCTCATAGGATCATCTATTTCGTCATGAGGATTTCTAGAACCATCCTGATTCTCTATAAACCAATTAGGGGCATGTAATTTACCAACGTCATGATATAGCGCTCCAGTTTTAATTAAATCAATATCACCACCAATCATTCTTGTTGCTTCTTCTGCTAAACCACATATAAGTAGAGTATGTTCAAAAGTACCAGGAGCTTCAAGAGACAATCTTCTAATAAGAGGTTTCTCTTTATCAGCCAATTCAAGTAATCTTGCCTTAGTTAGTAGTCCAAATATTGATTCAAAAATAGGAATAAATAAAATAGTAAAAAGCATTACTATTGCCAATAACAAGGAATCTGAAAATATATCCCCATTAGCAAAAATAAATTCTTTTTTATTAACAAAAAAAACTTTATCTTGTCCTATCAATATCCATTGACTCAAAAACGATCCAATAGGGACAAAAATTGATAGTTGAAGTAACTGAGCTCTACTTCTTATTCTTCCACCCAATATAGATACTACTGAAGCGCAGATTAATATTGTAAAAAATAAATTGTTATTTATAGCAACTGATTGGTCTGGCCAACTAAAGCTCGCTATTGATACCCAAGCTAAAGCCGTTATGCTTCCCATTCCTTGAGATATTATTAATGCCGGTGGAATTATCATAGATAATGGACTTATGGTTGAAGCCAAGGTTAATTTCGCAGTTTGTACCGCTAAAAGGAGGGAAATGACAAAGATAATTTGTCTTGAAGAAATTGTAGGATTCTCTTTTTGTGAAACCAATATCAAAATCCATGAACTTATAAGTACTTCAGTAAATGTCCAAAGCCATGAAAAAATACCTGTGATGTTTAAAGGCGAAATAAGAAGTAATTTATATGAAGAAATTATTGAAATTAAGATGCATATCAAAAAAATTATAAGATTATCTATTCTTGAAATTTTTATAGGTTGTTTTAAAGGAACTTGACTCCTTTTCCATAAATAAAACAATTTTTTCAATTTAGTTGTAATGTTTTGCACAGAATATAATTAAATCTATTTGATTAATTTAAAATTATAGGCATGCTTGGTGTAAAAAGGAGATGTTTTTCTAAATGTCATTAAAATTAGATGGTAAAAAATTATCTCTTGAAATTGAGGAGAGATTAAATAACTATATTTCTATTAATAAAAAAATTACAAAAAGAACTCCTGGTTTAGCCGTAATAAGAATAGGTGAAGACCCCGCGAGTGGAGTTTATGTGAGCAACAAGGAAAAAGCATGCTCAAGAGTTGGAATAAAGAGCTTTATCTTTCATCTAAAAGATAGTGTAGAACAAAAAGAAGTTGAACAATTAATAAACAAATTAAACTTTGACGAGGATATTGATGGAATGTTGCTACAACTACCCATACCAAAGAAATTTGATGAGCAAAGACTGATAAGTTATATTAATCCAACTAAAGATGTAGATGGATTAAATGAGATAAATATCGGCAAATTAGTGAAAAATGAACCTGCAATGAGATCATGTACGCCAGCAGGAATTATTAATTTATTAAGATCCCAAAATATAAAAATTGAAGGAAAGAAAATTGTTGTTATCGGACGAAGTTTATTGGTTGGTAAACCACTATCACTAATGTTGTTAAACCTAAATGGGACAGTAACTATGACTCATTCAAAAACATTAAATTTAAATAAAGTCTGTAAGGAGGCTGACATTCTAATTGCTGCTGCCGGGCAACCTAATCTTGTTGATTCAAGTTTTGTAAAAGAGGGTGCAGTGATTATTGATGTTGGTATACATAGATTAAAAAGTTCTGATAATAATAAATCCAGATTATGTGGCGATGTATTATTAGAAGATGTCATTCCTAAAGTTTTTGCTTACACTCCTGTTCCAGGGGGTGTTGGACCAATGACCGTAACAATGTTACTTGTAAATACTATTTTTAGCTGGCAAAAACAATTTGGTCTATCATCAACCCTAAATGACCTCTTGCCATAAATCCTAAGATGAAAATTTTTATTTTTAAAGTTATAAAATGACTGACGTTATAGATAACATTTCAGATTTTGAAAAATATCTTAAGGATGCAAAAAAAGTTGTTGAAGAGGCCCTTGATTTCTCTCTAGGCCCTGAAAATCCAGAAATTCTAAGAGAGTCAATGAGATATTCTCTTTTAGCTGGAGGAAAAAGAATACGTCCAATTTTATGTTTAGCCTCATGTTCACTAGCAGGAGGAGATCCCTCGCTAGCTGTTCCTACGGCGGTGGCGATAGAAATGATTCATACAATGTCTCTTATTCATGATGATTTACCAGCCATGGATAATGATGACTTGAGGAGAGGCAGGCCAACAAACCATAAAGTGTATGGTGATGCGATAGCTATTCTCGCAGGCGACGCATTATTAACCAGAGCCTTTGAAATGGTTTCTTTAAGAAGTCCAGGAGTTGATCCAACAAGATTATTAAATGTAATTGGTGAGCTTTCTTTGGTTGCAGGTGCGCCTGGTTTAGTGGGAGGACAAGTTGTCGATTTAGAATGTGAAGGCAAAGAAGTAGATCTTGAAACTCTAGAGTATATTCATCTCCACAAGACTGGAGCTTTATTAAAAGCTTGCGTAAGAACAGGGGCGATGATTGCAGGTGCTAACGAAAAACTATTACAAGCACTGACAACTTACGCAGAGGGTATTGGATTAGCTTTCCAAATTATAGATGATATTCTTGATTTAACTTCAAGCAGTGAAAAGCTTGGTAAAACTGCTGGCAAAGATCTTTTAGCTGATAAGACTACATACCCTAAATTACTTGGAATGGAGGAGTCAAAGAAAAGAGCATTTGATCTAGTAGAAAAAGCCAAAAAAGCAATTGAGCCCTGGGGTTCAGATGCAAAATATTTAATATCCCTAGCTGACTTTATTACAAATAGAGACAGATAAATAGTTTTAATTTATGTCTGATTTTTTTGCTTTTATTAATAATTCAGTTCTTTTCTGGAGTTTATTATCCTGTTTACTAGCCCAATTTTTTAAAATAATATTCAATTTCTTTTCAACTGGAGAGATAAGATTTGGAATTATGTTCGAGACGGGCGGTATGCCTTCAAGTCATTCAGCCTTAATAACTGGGGCTACTTCTGGCATAGGTTATGAATTAGGATTTGATAGCTCAATATTTGCATTGGCAGTTGCAGTATCACTTATAGTTATGTATGACGCTAGCGGTGTGCGAAGATCGGCTGGACTTCAAGCTGCAGAAATAAATAAACTTTCAAAGAAACTAAACCCACAATCTGAAGTACTTTTAAAAGAAACTCTAGGTCATAAAAAAATAGAGGTTATAGTGGGAAGTTTTTTAGGACCGTTAATTACTTTGCCTGGGATGTTTTTTTTAGGTTCACCTCTTAAGATAATTAATTTCTTAATAAATTAAGAATCCTTTTAAAAACCAATTTGAGTAGCATCTATAAAGTTTCTTGCAACTTCTGGAGAACTTGGAAAATGTAAGTGAATCCAGCTTGCATGCAATTTATTATCAAAAAAACCTTCATTTTTGTATTCAGTTTCCCAAGATTTAATTTTCCATGGATAGTGGAATTTGTTCTGATTCTGTTCTTTCTTTAAATTAAATTCATATATATTATTTTCAATTTCCCAATAATGAAATTCATGACCTCTAATCAATTGATTTTGTTTAATGATTAGATTATCTTTTACACCTTCAATGTATCTATACCCCACTGAAAGTTTACTTTTTTTTGAACCAAATGGAATAATACCACTCATTTTATGATCATTACCATTCTCATCTTTAATGTAATCTCCTAAAATCATCATCCCGCCGCACTCTGCATATATAAATCCATTTTTGCGAAATTCCCTTAAAGAGTTTAGGCTTTTTCTAGAGTTACTAATATGATCAGCATATTTTTCTGGAAATCCTCCAGGAATAATTAAAGAAGTCGCTTCATTGGGTATTTCTTCATCATTGTAAATACTCCATGAAATCAAAGGTATTCCGATTTCGCTCAAAAACTCCTTAGTTTCAGGATATTGAAAATGAAAGATTTTATCTTCTGCAATAGCAATAGGTTTATTTCTGTCAATTTTAAAATCTTCAAAACTAACAGAATTAATTACCTTCTTTTGAGGAGATTTTAGAAATTTACTTAATGAAAGTACATCAAGATTTCTTTCGGCAAAACCTGCAAAATATTCAACATCAATTCCTCCAACACTATCTAATGGAGATATCAAACCTAAATTAGCTTTTTTTAAAGTTATTTTTGAATCAGATGGCAAAAATCCAAGAATTTGGAGGTCTTCATTTTTAAAGACTTCTTCGATAAGTTTTTTATGTCTTTCTGAATTAACATTATTAAATATAATTCCTGCTATCGACAGTTCACTATCGAAATCTCTGAATCCTTGAACAGTCGCCAAAAGAGAAGCTACTTGACCTCTAGCATTAACAATAAAAATTATTGGAGTATTTAGAAGTTTAGCAACATTTGCTGTGCTTGAATAACTTGTTGCACCTAATCCATCAAATAAGCCCATTGCTCCTTCTATTAAGGAGAATTCACATTTTAAAGAATGTTTTAAAAAACTTTCTTGAACCCATTCTTCACCACTTAGAAAAATATCTAAATTTCTACATATAGGCTGACCTATTGAACTAAGCTGTTGTTGATCTAGATAATCTGGACCAACTTTGAAGGTTTGTATTTTTATACCTTTTGAAAAAGCCCAACAAGATATTAAAAGCGATAATGTAGTTTTTCCAGTATCAGTTGAGGGAGAAGATATTACACAGGACATTTATTAGTTATTAAAACCATTGAATATTTGAAGTGCTATCTTGATAGCATTTTCAAAAAGAGGACTTGTATTACCTCTACTACTTCCTAATAATTTACTAACATCATATTCTGATGAAGAAAAAGAGTTTGGAACAACCTGTTCTATTAATTCCATATTAGCCATTCCGCCTGCTTCAAGTCTCATACATTCCACAGACTCACATCCAAGTATTACGCAAGTATTATTTTTTTGAACTTCACTAATTTTTGAAATCAACCTTAATCCCACAACTTGTCCTAGATGAATCCCTGGATTACCCAAAGCTAAAGGTTTAATAGATGTAGAAATTTTTTCACCATTAATTCTTTCGAATTCTATTTTTGTTGATTCTTTATCTGTTTCAACTTTTAAAAAGGACCAATGGAGTTTATCACTAATCCATGAGATAAAAAACAATGCTTGGATTATATGATCCCCTGCGATATCTATATCAATATCAGTGATATGATCTAAAATTGGTCTCCTCGATGGTGGATCAAAAATCATCGCCAGTGATTCTCTCCAATTTTTCAACCTTACCCAATTTAAATCATTAATAGCTTTATTTGATTTATTTAATTGATCTAAAATTTTTAAACATCTCTTTGGTGATCCCAGAGCAGTATCAATGATTAATCTTAGACCATGATTAGTAAAGTATTTGAAAATTTCAGGCGATTCATCCAAGCTTCCGTTCCACCATAACCAAGAAGGTAGTTCATCAATAAATAATTCGTCAATTATATTTAATCCTTTATGGTTAATTGAGGCAGAGTCCCCCCTAATAACAACTAAATCCCCGCATATAGGCTGAGAAACTATAGTGTCAGTTAATGGACAGTAAGCAGATACAAAGGTTTTAATATCTGTTTTTTTATTTAATGTTGGTGCTAAGGTTATTAATCTTCTTGGATTTAATGTGCTTATTGATGATTCAAAAAATTGTCCTCTAAAATCGTCAACGTCTTCATTAGATAAATTTTCCTCCAACAAATTCAATAATTCCTCACTATTGAGAGAAGTAGTGATAGGGAGTCCTGCATCTAGTATAAATTTCTTGGCTGCTTCAATTATCTCTGGACTTAAATTTCCAGTAATCGGTCCATTTACTAATCCTTTCTGTACTAAACATTGTTCTAGCCATGCAGGCTGCCAGATGGTTAATGTGAAAGTACTAGCTCCAGTATTGTCTTTATCTTCTGACATCCATAACTCGTTAAGGTAATTAGTAATCTCCTGATAAGGAAGCTCTAATGGGGTTTGAAGTGTTAATTGAGGTTTCATTTTTAAGGTCTGCGCCAGAAAATATTATCTTTTGAAAGTAATTGATCAGACTTAGGAGGTCCCCACGTCATAGATTCGTAATTATAAATAGGTAACTTCCAAGGAGAATTATCCATCAATTCTATTAATGGTGTGTATAGCTTCCACGCAGCTTCTACTTCATCACTTCTTGTAAATAATGTTGGATCAGAAAGCATTGCATCAGCTAATAATCTTACATAGCCTTCATCGGAGGGTTCACCGAATGATTCATCATAAGAAAATTCCATCTCAACAGGTCTAGATTTCATTCCAGAACCAGGTGACTTAACCTCAAATTTAAAAGTAGCGCCTTCATTTGGTTGAATTCTAAGAATAAGTTGATTTGGTGCAGGATTTATTATTGTGGATTCAAATAAATGAACAGGAACGTCTTTAAAAGTTAACACTATTTCTCCAAGTCTTTTGGGTAGTCTTTTCCCTGTTCTTAAATAAAAAGGAACCCCTTGCCAACGCCAGTTATCAACGAAAACTTTTGCTGCAATATAAGTCTCTGTAGTGCTATTGCAATCCACTCCATCTTCCTGCCTATACCCTTTTAGTCGATTAGAGGTATCACCTCCTTCTCCATATTGACCTCTTATACAAGAATTCCACGGTTCATTTTCGTCTGCAAGTTTTGAAGCTTGAAGAACCTTAGCTTTTTCATTTCTTATTGCTTCTGGTTCAAATTTTCCAGGAGGTTCCATAGCTGTAACAGCAAGCATTTGAGTCATATGATTTTGAAGCATGTCTCTTAAGGCACCAGAGCTTTCGTAATAACCTGCTCTATCTTCAACACCTACTGTTTCAGATGAAGTTATTTGAACATTAGATATATAATTTCTGTTCCAGATTGGTTCAAAAATAGTATTCGCAAACCTCAAAACAAGGATGTTTTGAACTGTCTCTTTACCTAAATAATGATCAATTCTATAAATCTGACTTTCCTCCGCACAACTTTGAACGATCTTGTTTAATTTTTTTGCACTTGAATAATCTTTTCCGAAAGGTTTTTCAATCACTAAACGACTCTTCTTGGGATCATCTAAAAGCCCAGCAGCCTTAAGAGCTTTACATCCACTTGCGTAGAAATTAGGTGAAACTGATAAATAAAATGTTCTATTCCCATGTGTAGCTTGGTTTCTATCAATTTCACTTAATCTTTTGGAAAGCCTTACGACATGATCACTATGTTGTAAATCAACTGGTTCATAGAAAAGATAATTAGAAAATTTTTGCCATTCCTTTTCTTTACCAGATATTTGATTAGAGAGCTTTACTTTCATCTTTTCTCTAAACTCACTATCAGTCCAAGGTCTTCTAGCACAACCAACTATTCCAAATTCACTAGGAATTCTTCTTTGTAAAAAAAGTTCAAATAAAGCAGGTATTAATTTTCTATGAGTAAGGTCTCCACTAGCACCAAAGATTACTAAGCATTGTGGAGAAATTACTCTTTCCTGCCGTAAACCTAATCTAAGTGGATTACTTAAAGCTGAAGGCATATTTTTAATATTCTTTTTTTAAAATCCTCTTTTTTTGGAAGATTAGCTACAAATTGTGTCTAAACCAAAAAGTATCTCAAATATAAATTAAATTTAGAAATCAAAAATTTAGTAGGTTTCTACATGCCATCTTCCTGCTTTTTTTAGTTGAGGTCTTAATTCTGACCAATTCAAACCTTTCTCTTCTGCGGCTTTAGTCATAGCCTCATCTATTCCAGGTTCCATCCCTTTTAACCCACAAAGATATATATGGGTCTTCTCATCTTCAATCATGTTGAATAACTCGTTTGCTGATTCTAGAACTCTATCTTGAATATACATTCTTCCACCTTTCGAGTTTTGTTCCTCTCTACTGATAGCTTTAGTGTATTTGAAGTTTTCTGGATAATCAATAAGGTATCTTTGAAGATCTTCTTCGTACAATAAATTAGCCGATTTAGGGGCACCCATAAATAACCAAGCCTTACCTTTAAAGTTCCATTTATTTTTTTCTTTTTCAGTAGCTTCAAACATTCTTCTTAAATAAGCTCTCATCGGAGCGATACCTGTACCAGTTGCCAACATAACTATATTTGCATCTTCTTCATCTGGAAGTAACATTTCCTTACCTACAGGACCTGTAATTTTTACTTTATCTCCAGGCTTAATATCGCATAAATAAGTGGAGCAAACACCATTGATTGTCTCACCATCTTTTTCATATTGAAGTTGTCTAACACAAAGAGAGACGGTATTTCCATTAAAGTCATCTCCATGTCTTGTGCTTGCTATTGAATAAAGTCTTAATTTATGAGGTTTTCCATTAGAGTCAACTCCAGCAGGCATAATACCTATGCTTTGACCCTCAACGTAGTTTAAAAATGGATCACTATCTTTTAAGTCGAAAGTTATGTGATTTACTCTTCCAATAGCTCCCTCTTTAAGGAGGCTATAGTTTTCAATTACGGTACCTTCATAAGGTGTCTTTGGTCTATATATATTTACAGGTACATCAGCATGTTTCTTTTTAACTACAGTAGTGTCTGCCGGAATTGTAGTAGGAGCGGGTTTAGGATCTGATTTTTTCTCAATATTTTTCACCTGAGATTTTTTTGGTTCTGTATCTTGCTGAAAATTCGAGGCCCTCTTACTGAAATACTTTTGAATAAAAGAGAAAACTCCTATTACTACTGGTATATGAGCTAAGCCACCTGCGATAACTGTTGATTGTGAATACATTTTTTAGTTTTCTTTATATAAAAGATTATCAATTTGTAGTTTAATTTGTAGTGATTTTATAAAAATGGTTACGTTTTGAGATCGGAATAAATAAAGTAAATTATATTTATTATTCAGTATTTGTTGTTTTTATCTGTATAGTTACACAGAAATAATTTTTTATCCGACTAAAAAATTAATTTATGATTAATCCTCAAGATTTAGTAGATCATTCTAAAAATGATTACAGGACAATTGAGCAAACCATGGAAAAGCTTACTGGGGGAACAAGGAGACTTGCAGCTCAGCTAACTACTTCTGCAAGTTTCGATTCTTTATGGAATGTTTTAACAGATTACGATCGCCTAGATCTCTACATACCAAATCTATTGTCAAGCAAGAAAATTTATCAAAAAAAAAATAATGTCCACCTAAAACAAGTTGGGGCTCAGGATTTTCTGGGCATTAAATTTTCGGCTGAAGTAACTATTGATTTATTAGAAGATAAAGAGCTTGGTCTTTTAAAATTTAATTTAATTAAGGGTGATTTTAGAAAATTTGAAGGTAGTTGGAAAATTCAGAATATCAAGAATACCTTAAACAATTCATTAATCTACGATCTTACTGTTCAGGGTTGTCAGTGGATGCCCATAGGGATGATTGAGAAGAGATTAAAAAAAGATCTCTCAGAAAATTTGATAGCTGTCGATAGACAAGCTAAATGTTTAATAAATTAAGTTTAAATTGATAGCCCCAAGGGGATTCGAACCCCTGTCGCCTCCGTGAAAGGGAGGTGTCCTAGGCCTCTAGACGATGGGGCCAGGAATTAAGCATAACAGCTTATTAGAAATTAAGAGTAAAACTATCCTTTCGTCAAGTGTTGTTGATCTTTGTTTTGTCCTTGCCACACAGGAACAGTAAAATGGAAGCATGAACCCACACCTAATTCAGATACAACCCATATTCTTCCCCCATGGACCTGTACAATTCTTCTGCACACAGATAACCCTATTCCAAATCCTGAAGTCCCTTCGGAAGTCTGTGGTAGCCTAACTCTATCCAGAAAAATCCTTTTTTGTTCATTCAAAGGAATGCCAGCTCCTTTGTCACAAATTGTTATTTCTACCCATTGATTTGTCTTATGTATCATTGTAATTTTTATAGATCCTGAGTCTTTTGAAAACTTAATAGCATTTTCAATTAAATTTAAAAATACTTGCCTCATTCTTCTTTGATCTGCAAATACACTTGGCAAATCAGATGGGATATCAGTATCAATTTCAATATTCCTTGATCTCCACAATTTTTCTAATTCGAGTATTACTTCAGCGCTTATGTTAGCTAAATCAATTTTCTGGGGATTAAATAACGCCTCCCATTTGGTTGTGCCTACTTCTAAAAGATCCTGAGATAAAAGTTCAATTTCTTCTAAACGTCTTTTAATTACCTCTTGCAATTTTGAAATATCAATTTGTCCAAGTTTTTGACTTTGAACAGCCAAAGTAGCAGCAGTAAGGGGAGTTCTTAACTCATGCGCAACCATCCTTAATAATCGTTCCTGAGATTCTATTCTTTTTGTTAATGTCTCATTTTCTTGTCTCAAGACAAGAAGTTCGTCTTCCAGAAGAAATTCTTTTTGAGTTCTAATTGCATCAATTTTAGATGGTTGCAAATTAATTCCTAGATTCTTTGTTAAGCCTTCTTGGTTCCACCTTGGTAACCATTTTTGCAACTGAGAAAAAATATTACTTCCAGCGAATATTTGTTTAGGAGTCGGGGAAATCTTTATGAGAGCAGGAATGGCTACTAATCTATGTAATTCAAGCAATTCAGGTTGTTCTGTGGGCTCAGAAATCTGAAGTGATATCTCAAATTCACAATCATCTGATTCTAAATATGCTATTACTGACTTAATATCACTACTAGAAAGTTGGTTTCTAGCCGCTACAAGTATTAATTTTAGCTCTTTTTTTTCACTCAAATGATTTCCCCTGAAGTGTTGAAAAGCTGTTAATCCTTATGAACACATTAAGATATTTTTTTTTATTCTACTAATAAGCTATGAAATAGATAGAACTTATTTATATATGGTTGTTATTAATCAAAATAAAAATTCAATCCATCGAGAAAATAATTCTCCAGAAATTAGTATCAATAGTAATTTAAAAAGATGGTTTTCTAGAAATATTGGATTGTGGAAATCTAATAGAACTTATTTTCTTGATGAAAAACAAAAAACTTATAATTTATGTATGAATATTAATATAGAAGCACTAGAAAATAAGTCTGAATGGGAGTCGCACTATAAATTCACTTGGTACCCTGAAAAAAAATATAATTTTTTTAAGGATAATCCCCAATATAAAGAACGTGGCGAAATGCGTGCATTTTTAAAGGGACACCAACTTATGAGGGAAAATTTTTATTTAAGCAGTGAAGAAGGTATTTCAAATATTAAGCAAGTCGATGAACACGAAATGATTTTTGAATCTTCCTATAAAGATTGGTTTATTATTGAACATACAAGATTAGTTGATTTTGATAATTATAGATTCAGAGTTATATATTCATGGAACAAAAATAAACTCAAAATAGTAGAGAATCATCATGAAATTAAAATTATTAAGTAAGAAATTTTATAATTAAAAACTAAAAATAAAAATGTTATCTTAATTAAAAACAAATATCTTAATGCATACTAATTTTCGGTCAAAAAAGTTTTTTAATTTATTGAATATACCTTTACTTCTTTATTTGACGATTTTTGAAATAAATTTTTTAAACAAACGATTAGATGCGAAACCAAACTCTCCAGCTACTCCACAAGATATATTTTTATATAAACAAATGGGTGCCTCGTATCTATGTAAATCTATAAATGACAAAATAGATTTTGATTTCAAAAAAGCTTTTGCAGTAGCAACATATACTTTCGCAGAAGTAATTTTTTCGAAGCACGGTAATTTAATTAAAGAAGCAGGCAAAGAAAAATTAACTACGGAAAGAGTTCTTTATATTGGGGAAATTGAGATTCTTAATAGCGCTATCAAAATATGTCCTAAACAAGTACCAAGTAAGGTTAAGAAAAATTTCGAAAACACTTTAAATAAAATAAAAAAACAAAAAAATAAAAAGAAGTAATAATAAATAATTATCTAAACATGGAGCTTACTGAACTCTCCTCATGAATCCTCCAAATAGCTTCCCCTAACATATTTGCTACTGATAGAACCTTTAACTGAGGGAAACTATCTTTTATAACAACAGGTATGCTGTTGGTTACTATTACCTGCTCAAATAAATCCTTAGCACTTAATCTTTCATAGGAAGGCGGGGAAAATACTGCATGTGATGCACAAGCAAATATTCTTTTAGCACCTTCTCGCTTTAATAGATTTGCTCCTGAACATATTGTCCCCGCAGTATCAATCATATCGTCTATCAAGATAGCAGTTTTACCTTTAACTTCTCCAATAACAGTCAAACTTTCGGCAACATTATGAGCTGCTCTTCTTTTGTCAATTATTGCTAGAGGGGCATCTTTCATTTGTTTTGCAAATGCTCTTGCTCTAGCAACACCACCCACATCAGGAGATACAACAACAACTTCCTTTAAATTTAAAGTTTCTAAATAATCGATTAGAACTGGTGATCCGTAAATATGATCGCATGGTATATCAAAATAACCCTGTATTTGAGCCGAATGCAAATCCATTGCAAGGACTCTATCGACTCCTGATTTCTCTAGTAAATTCGCAGTTAGTTTTGCTGTTATGGACTCTCTTCCTGACGTCTTTCTATCTGCCCTTGCATATCCAAAATAAGGTATCACAGCCGTAATTTGTCTTGCAGATGCCCTTTTGCAAGCATCGACCATAATCATAAGTTCCATTAAACTATCGTTTACTGGAGCGGATGTAGGTTGCACTAGGAATACATCACAACCCCTAATAGATTGCTGAATTTGAACGTAAAGTTCACCATCAGCAAATCTCTTAGATATTAAAGGTACATTTTCAATCCCTAAGTATGTTGCAATTTCTTCGGCAAGTTTAGGATTTGTTGTTCCGCTTACCAACCTTAATCTACTTTTAGTTAGATTAAAGTTTGATTCTTTATTCTGCATTGCCGTGATAAAACTTGTCACGAAATTAGCAATATAAAACTATATCTTCATCGTAGTCGTTTATGTGAATTTCGCACAAGATAATGAATAGATCTTTTCAAAAGTCACATCTCTTAAGAAATAAAAAAGTCTTAAAAGTCAAAGCTTATTCTTAATTCATTCGAAAAGTGCTAGAAATTATTTGTCAATTAAAAATTTTTTATATATCGTGGAATTTATAGAATCAATAACTTTTTAATTCTAAAAGATCAATTTATATTCAAAAATAATGACTACACAAAGGGTCCTTACAAAAAAATCGTTAGGTATACTAATGCATCCCTCATGTCTACCTGGAGGTGGAGTATGTGGGACTTTTGGTAAAGGTGCCAAAGAGTGGATAAAAAAGCTTCATAAACATGGGATTGGATACTGGCAATTTTTACCTCTTACACCTACGGATTCCACAGGGTCACCTTATAGTTCTCCATCTACTTTTGCACTTAACCCATGGTTTCTCGATGTAGATTATTTAATCGAGAAAAGTTTTATATTCATTTCCAATAAAAAAGAAGAATTAGGAATCATTAATCAAAATAAAAATTATTTTGATTTTAATGTCGCGGATGAATTAACAAAAAAATTAGGTTGCTATCTTTTGAAAGGTTGGAGTTCTCAATCTGAAGAAAGGAAACAAAATTTTAATAAATGGATTCGCAGTAATTCTTGGATTGAAGATTATGCAACATTTATTGTTATCAGGAAAGAGTTTGATATGTTGCCCTGGTGGCAATGGCCACATGAATTTAAAATAAAAAATGACAAATTTCTCAAATCATGGATTATAAAAAAAAGTGAAGAGATCCTTATAGAAAAATTAATACAGTGGCATTTAGATGAGCAATGGAAAGACATTAGAAACTTTGCAAAATCGTATAAAATTAAGCTTATTGGAGATTTACCTTTTTATGTTTCTAGGGATAGTTCAGACGTTTGGAGTAATAAATCACTTTTTTCAATTTTTAAAAATGGAGATTTAATATTTCAAAGTGGCGTGCCACCAGATTATTTTTCATCAACAGGACAATTATGGGGTACCCCAACTTACTTTTGGTCAAAACATAAGAGGACTAATTTCGATTGGTGGAGGAAAAGATTTAAAAGGCAGTTTGAACTTTTTGATTTATTGAGATTTGATCATTTCAGGGGGTTGGGAGGTTACTGGAGAGTTAATGGAAATTCTAAATCTGCAATTAATGGGAAATGGATTCACTCTCCCGGGAGAGCACTGTTAAATAAACTAAAAAATGATATAGGGGCTGACTATTTACCAATTATCGCTGAAGATCTAGGAGTAATAACACCAGATGTTGAAAAATTAAGAAAAAATTTCAAACTGCCTGGGATGAAAATATTACAATTCGCTTTTGATGGAAAGGAAGATAACCCTTATTTACCTAAGAATATTAAAGGTGAAAATTGGGTTGTCTATACTGGGACTCATGACAATTCAACTTCCATCTCGTGGTGGGATTCTTTAGACAATAATTCGAAAATAAGAATTAAAGATGAGTATGAATTTTCAGAAAATCCCTCCTGGAGTTTAATAGAACTTGGAATGGGCACGAAAGCGAATCTTTTTATAGCTCCAATACAAGATATATTATCCTTAGATGACTCATGTAGATTAAATAAACCTGGCACTATAAATAACAATTGGAAATGGAAGTTAAATCGACCTTTAGATGAAATAGAAGACAATCTTAGAAGTTTTGGTCAGCTTGGTAATAATTTTGGCAGAACTCAAAAATAGAGATTAATTAAAAATTATTTATTAATGATTTTATTTTCAATATTTTGAATCTCTATAACATTTACATTTAAAACAAAATATCTCTTTATTATAAATATTGTCAAAACCAATATAAAAAAATATAGAATAGTTCCTTGCCAAGTATTTAAAATATCAAAATTCCTGACAACAAAATCGCTTTTATCTTTGTTACAAGTTTCTCTTTTCCTAATTGATAATTCTACTAATGTGTTTCTTTTTAATACTAAACATTCCTCTAATTTAATTAATATAGACCTTATAAAGGGATACTTTGGTCTAGTATTTTCACTATTATTTTCAATAGAGATTATTATTGTTTCAGGAATTTTTGAAATAAATGATAATTCTTGTATAGTTAGATTCTGCTGAGTTCTAGCTTCTTTAACTAATTTTGCAATTTCTCCATAACAATCGAATGATGCTTGATTAAAGCCTGTCTCATTTTCAACTTTTTTATTAAAAATAAATAGATTCTTCAAAATATTCATTGAATGTTCTCAAATTTTTTATTTTTTATTGATTCCCTATCAACTTTCATAAGGTCATAAAGTGGAATATTAGAAAAATTAGTACTTTGTCTTCTCAATTTTAAGATATAAGAAATTAATTTAATTTTAATCAATCTAATAAAGCAAAAATCATTAGTTAATTTCCTGATATAAAAATAAAAACTAAACTGTAGAAATAATTTTTTGGACTGCACTTTTTGCAATACTCAAAGGGCTAAATGTATCTCTAATTAAACTTAAAAGTTTTCTTGCATCGGTTAATTCTAATTTGTCATCTTTTATAAGACTTAAAAGAAGATTCTTCCGAACTTCGGATCCTTTATTACTAACAATTAACTTTAATCCAGCATTTGCTACAGGTATGAGGTCTGAATTAATATTTTCAGAATCTTTAAATAATATATTTAATAAACTTTCTACCTTTTCTATTTGAATCCGACCTTCTTTATCGAAAACAACTTCCAAAAGAATTTCTAAAATCTCATCAGAATTATCGGTAAGTAATTTTTTAGCTATATAAGGGTATGCGATTTTTAAAATTTTAAATTCAGGATCTAGTCTTAGTGCTAAACCCTCTTGGCTAACAACTGCTCTTATAATTAATGCAAACCGACTAGGAACTCTAAATGGATATGAGTACATTAGTTTTGAGAATTTATCGGTTACATTTTTAAGATTAAAATTTCCTACTTCAGCGCCAAAAGATCCACCTAAAACTTCTTTTAGTGGTTCAACAAGTTTTTGAAGATCTTGTCCTTTAGTTAAAAAACCTAATTTCTGAAAATCTTTTGCGAGGAGATAATATTCATCATTTATTATGTGAACAATAGCCTTAATGAGAGTAATTCTATCTGAATTTGTAATTGTATCCATCATTCCAAAATCTACATAAGCTAAATTTCCATAATCTGCATTTCCACCCTTAAGAGCAAACATATTACCAGGGTGTGGGTCAGCATGAAAATATCCATATTCAAATAATTGTTGAAGACCACTTATTACACAAGTTTTTATAAAAGAGGAAGGTACTAAATTATTTGCCTCTAATAAAGCCCTATCTCTTAACTTGACTCCATCAATCCAAGAGGTTGTAATGATTCTCTTTGATGAAAACTTTTTTTCCAATTTTGGGATAAAAACATTTGGATTTTCTTTAAATAAATTTGCAAACTTTAAAGCATTTTCACCCTCTTTTTCATAGTCAATTTCATCAAAAAGTGCCTTGCCAAATTCATCTATTATTTCTCCAATTCCAACACCAATGTTTAATGGTAGAAATGGTGAAAATAAAGTTGCTAAAAATCTTAATATCACAACATCTCTTCTTATAAGGAAGTACAAATTTGGTCTCTGAACTTTTACAGCTACATAAGTATTATTTTTTGTTTTTGTTTTGTAAACCTGACCTAAGCTTGCTGAAGCGATAGGACTTTCAGGGAACTCATCGAATAATTCATTAGGTGGAGCTCCAAGTTCCTCTTCAATAATTTTTAAAGCAATTTTGTGGTCAAATGCTGGGAGATTATCCTGTAAATTGGTTAGTTCTGTAAGCCAATCTTGTCTAACAAGATCGGGTCTAGTTGAAAGTGCCTGACCCAATTTTATAAAACAAGGTCCTAAATCTGTTATCACATCAAAAAGATATTTTGAGAGATTTCTTTGTACATTTTTATTTTTACTGTTACCTTGAATAAGTATTCTTAAAATAAGAAAAATAAAAGTTAAAAGGATATATAAAACTCTTGGGATAAAAATCCATGGTCTCAAAATCAACCAAATTAAGTCACCTTTTGCTGAGTATTGCGAATAAGAACTTGTCATTAAATTTCAAAAATATCGAAGAAGGATTCTTAATTAGTTCATTCTATATATGTCAATAATACTTTATGAGCATTTCATCTTTTCTCACTAAAAAGTTTTTAAAGTCACTTTTCTTTCCCGCTCATAACAGAGGAGCAGCTTTACCGAAGAGATTAGTGAAATTATTAAAAAAACAACCTGGATATTGGGACTTACCGGAACTACCAGAGATAGGCTCAACTCTATCTCAAAGCGGATTTATTGCCAAAGCTCAAAGAACATTCTCTAAGAAATTTGGGGCTAAAGGATGTTTTTTTGGAGTTAATGGAGCCTCTGGATTAATACAATCAGCTGTAATTGCGATGGCAAATCCTGGTGAAACTATCCTGATGCCTAGAAATGTCCATATAAGTGTTATTAAAATCTGTGCGATGCAGAACATACAACCAATATTCTTTGACTTAGATTTTTCATTAGCAAACGGTCATTACAAACCAATTACAAAAAACTGGTTAGAAAATGTATTTAAAAAAATTAACTTTGACAAGGAGAAAATTGTAGGTGTAATTCTTGTAAGTCCCTCTTATCATGGTTACGCAGGAGATTTAGGGCCTTTAATAGATCTTTGTCATAAAAAAAATTTACCAGTTTTGGTTGATGAAGCTCATGGTTCTTATTTCCTATTTTGTGAAAACCTTAACCTACCAAAATCAGCTTTAATATCAAATGCTGATTTAGTCGTTCACTCATTGCATAAGTCACTAAATGGTTTAACTCAAACTGCTGCACTCTGGTACAAAGGGGACCTAATAAATGAGCAAAATTTAATTAAGAGTATTGATTTGTTGCAAACTACTAGCCCAAGCTCACTATTACTCTCTTCTTGTGAAGAGTCTATTAAAGATTGGCTTATTAAAGAAAATTTGTCAAAATATCAAAAAAGAATTTTAGAGGCAAAAAATATCTACAAAAAATTAATCCAAAAGAATATTCCTCTTATAGAAACCCAAGACCCTTTAAAAATAGTATTGAATACCTCTAAGTTTGGAATTGATGGTTTTACTGCTGATAAATTTTTTTATAAAAATGGTCTTATTGCTGAATTGCCAGAAATGACAACTCTAACTTTTTGCTTAGGTTTTGCGAATCAAAAAGATTTTCTTAATTTATTTGAAAAGTTGTGGAATAAATTACTATTAAATTCAAAAAAATTAAAAAAGATACAGGTGCTTCAGTCACCCTTTAATTTAGTTGAAGCCCCCGAAATTCAAATTGGAGTTGCTTGGAGAAGTGAGACTCGGAGTATTCCTTTTTCGCAATCATTAAATAAAATATCTGGAGATATTATTTGTCCTTACCCTCCTGGAATACCTCTACTAGTTCCAGGAGAAAAAATTGATATCGATAGATTTAATTGGATAAATAATCAAAGTTTATGCAACAAAGATCTGTTAAATTTAAATATAAGGGTAATAAAAACATAGAAATTCAATATGAGATTGAGAAGCGGATTACTTATCGGAATATTTGGTTTAATTGTTGTTTTGTTAGGGGAATGGTTTTTTACATTAGCGACGGCTTTACTTACTTATTTAGCATTATTAGAATTTTTTAGAATGGCTGAATTTAAAGGAATAAAACCAGCTACTAAAACCACTTTATTTTCATCTTTCGCAATAATAATTACTACTTATCTTGAGACTATAGGTTTGATTGAGGGAGAAATATCAAATTCAATTTTACCTATCTGTTCAGTTGTAATATGCACTTGGTTACTATTGCAGCCTAAACCTGGAACAATTTCCGATATTGCAGCTTCTATTTTTGGCTTATTCTATTTAGGTTTCTTACCTAGTTACTGGATTAAGTTAAGGGGATTAGAGTCAGTGATAATAAGTTCAAATCAAGGTTTTATTTCTTTTGAAAACTTATCTAATACTTCAGGCCTTTATCTAACTTTAACCTCTTGTTTTTTAATTGTAGCAAGTGATATTGGTTCTTATTTCGTTGGAAAGTCATTTGGTAAAAAATCTCTTTCTCCAATATCTCCGAGCAAAACAATAGAAGGTTTAATTGGAGGAATATCCTGTTCAATTTTATTAGCGATATTTTTTGCATTTTTACTTAATTGGGAAAATCCATTATTAGTTGGAATTTTATATGGAATTTTAATTTCTCTTATGGCATTAGTTGGAGATTTAATTGAATCAATGATGAAGAGAGATGCAAAAATAAAAGATTCGGGAACTTTTTTACCAGGTCATGGAGGCATTCTCGACCGAATTGACAGCTACATTTTTACTCCATCTGTTTTGTATTACATTTTTATAATTCTCAAGTATCTAAATTAATTATGAAATTTTTATTCCAAGAAATAATCTTGAATAATTTTACTAGTTAATGAAGGTAAATCTACATGAGGTAGATGCCCGCAATTCTGCAATCCTATAAAATTTAATTTATCAATTTTTCTTATATTTTTAATCTCTTTTTTTCCAAGAATGCGATCATTCTCTCCACATACTGCTTTGATTGGAATATTTTGAATATATTTCTGTGTTCCAGCGAACCCTCCACTTTTTGCAAATGATGCGAGTGAATTCCTCCATCCTTTACAACCTAAATGAATTGAAGCAATTTGTTCTTCCAATTCACCTACACATTCATCGGGGAAAGCAAATGCTTGCCTACAAAGACTTTTTCTAACCTGCTGCAATCCTAGAAATGAAGCTCCTATTTGGTTAAGAGGGAAAGGTATACTCTTAGGCTCACCAAACAAACCGGCGGGAGATAACAGGATAATTTTATCAATAGAAACAGGGATTTCAAAAGAGAGTTTTAAAGCTGTTGAGCCTCCCATAGAGGCACCAATAATTTTTAGATTCTCTGTTATTTGTAAAGTATTTAAGAGATCAATTAAATATGAAATTATTTTAGAGGGATTGTATTCATTTGTTGCGCACCTAGGGCTAAAACCAAACCCTAATAGATCAGGGATGATTACTTGGAAATTTCTTTTTAATGTTTGATATATTCTCCTAAACTCTAAAAAACTACTGTCAAAGCCATGGAGAAGAAGTATAGGTTGACCTTTTCCTCCTATAACAACTGGGAATTTCAAAGAGTTCCAGTTCTCGTTGAGTTTGATCCACTGAACATCTTTTGCCAAATAAAGACCTAGAGGGTCTAGTAGCGAATTTTTGGCACTCTCAAAACAATCAACATTTAAATCACTAAGTTGTTCGAAACGGGATTTAGTCAAAAAAATGATTATATTTTAATTTTTTGTTTTTCAAAATTTGCAATGACATCTACTATGTCCTGTTTATGTATTTCAAAAGGCAAAAAGTGAATTTCAGATTTATCTCGACAAGTAAAATCTGCAATTTTATCTATGTTATTATCTTCAAAAACATTTATTCCAAGTTGTGCAATAGTAGTTGGCAAATTCAATTGTTTCATAAGTAGCAACAATTGTTTAATTGACTGATCAGCTAATTTATTATTATTTTTCATTTTTTCTAGTCTTAATTGCAATAATAATCCAACTCCAACGATCTCACCATGTAAGAATTTGTTTGGGGTAATTATCTGAGTAATTGCATTATGAATAGCATGTGCTGCAGCTGTCCTACACTTTTCTCCCCCAATACCGCCTACTAATCCTGCTGTTAGTCCACAGGCCTCTACGGTATTTCGCCAAGAAGGATTATTTTCAAATTGACCCTTATAAGCTTTTTCTCCATCTATTAATAATTGATCTCTTAAAACTCTTGATATTTGAATCGCTTGTTGAACAAGACCATCATTTATTGATGAACTGGTTATTGAAGATTCATACCATTTTGCTAAAGCATCTGCTATTCCACTTGCAAGAGTCCTTGATGGTGCTGTTTTAATAAATTTATGCTCATAAACAAGAACTTTTGGACAGGATCTTAATGCAACATCTTTAATAAATTGTCCATTTCTAGTATAAATGTTTGATAAAGCAGTCCAGCCGGCGCATGTTGAGGCACTTAGGGGCACTGTAATACAGGGAATTTCAAGAGATTCCGATATATATTTTCCAGAATCAAGAACTTTGCCTCCACCCGCTGCAATAACAGAATCATAGTTATTTTTTAAGATTAAATTTTTAATCCTTGAAATATCTTCATCACAACAATCAAATTGTAGATTGGCTATACCAGGATAAAGATTTTGATTTTTTAAATCTTTAAAAATTTTATTTCTAAGTTCATGAGTAGAAATGCTTCTACCTAAAATCAAGGGGCTTTTAGTAAGCTTAGAGATTTGAGGTAAAGCTTCTTCCCAAGCATCATTCCCCCTGAATATAATTTCTGGAGAGATTGGTTGCATATTTATGCTAATAATTAAAAGTTTGCACCTGCCAACTCCTGAGAAGACTCTTCAGAGGAAACATTAATTGTAACTTTTTTGTTTTCATCTATATCAACTAAAGCCTTATCACCATCTTTAATCCTTCCTGAAAGAACTTCTTCAGCCAAGCTATCCTCCAGTAAACGCATCACAGCTCTTCTCAAAGGCCTCGCTCCGTAGGAAGGATTATAGCCTTCTTCTACAAGTCTTTCTTTGAAGGAATCTGTGACGCTTAAATTAATGCCTTTATCCTGTAATCTAGAAAATACTTCCTGCAACATTATTTCAGCAATTTCTTTTACCTCGTTTTTAGTAAGTTGCCTGAATACTATTATTTCATCAAGTCTATTTAAAAATTCAGGTCTAAAATATTGCTTTAGTTCTTCATTAACAAGGGACTTTATTCTGTTGTATTGACTATCTTCAACAGAATCCCCCGAAAATTCAAATCCTAAACCGCCTCCCCCTTTCTCGATCACTTTAGAACCAATATTAGAAGTCATTATTAGTAAAGTATTTTTAAAGTCCACAGTTCTACCTTTGGAATCAGTTAATCTACCATCCTCTAGTAATTGCAATAATAAATTAAAAACATCTGGATGAGCCTTCTCTACTTCGTCAAATAAGACAACTGTATAAGGACGTCTTCGCACCGCCTCAGTCAGCTGACCACCTTCATTAAAACCAACATAACCAGGAGGTGAACCAATAAGCTTACTAACAGTATGTCTTTCCATAAATTCTGACATATCTAGTCTGATCATTGCTTCTTCGCTACCAAAAAAATATGAAGCTAATGATTTAGTCAGTTCAGTTTTACCTACACCAGTAGGGCCTGAAAAGATAAAACTTGCTATAGGTCTATTAGGATTTTTCAATCCGACTCTTGCTCTTCTGATAGCTCTAGATACAGCTTTAACTGCTTCATCTTGTCCAATTAGCCTTTGATGAAGTGTTTCTTCCATATTAAGAAGCTTTACTGATTCTGTTTCTGTTAATTTTTGAACAGGTACACCGGTCCATGATGCAACAATATGAGCTACATCTTCTTCACTGACAAGGGGATTGGATAATAGCTTTATTTCATTTTTATCAAGGTTAGTCTCAGAATCAGTCTTGTCGCCTACTGAGGATTCTTTTTTACTTTCAAGTACCTCTTTAATTTTTGCCGACAATTCCATCTCTTTTTCTCTTAGTTGGCCCGCTTGGTCAAAGTTTTGATCTCTTACAGATTCTTCCTTTTGTTTTTGGATTTGTCTTAGTTCTTTATCTATTTGTTTAGCTTCAGGGGGAAGTTTAGAATTCATTAAACGTACCCTGCTACCTGCTTCATCGATAAGATCTATCGCCTTATCAGGTAAAAATCTATCTGAAATATAGCGATCACCAAGGTGAGCTGCTGCTTCCAAAGCATCATCAGTAATTTTTAAACGATGATGTTGTTCGTATCGTTCTCTAAGACCTTTTAAGATTTCAATCGTATCTTCAATAGATGGTTCCCCAACAGTGACAGGCTGGAATCTTCTTTCAAGAGCAGCGTCTCTCTCAATATGTTTTCTGTATTCATCTAATGTTGTTGCTCCGATGCATTGAAGTTCACCTCTTGCTAGTGCTGGCTTTAAAATATTTGCAGCATCTATGGCCCCTTCAGCAGCTCCCGCACCTATCAAAGTGTGCACTTCATCAATTACAAGAATCACATTCCCTGCAGATTTAATTTCTTCCATTATTTTTTTCAGTCTCTCTTCAAATTCACCTCTATATTTTGTTCCTGCGACCAAAAGTCCAATATCTAGAGTCAAAACTCTTTTGTCTTCAAGTATGTCAGGGATATCTCCTAACTGTATTCTTTGGGCTAAACCCTCAGCAATAGCTGTTTTACCTACACCTGGCTCTCCAATAAGAACAGGATTATTTTTAGTCCTTCTTCCTAATATTTGTACTACGCGATCTATTTCTGAATGTCGACCAACAACTGGATCAAGTTTAGACTCACTAGCTAACTTTGTTAAATTTGTTCCAAATTCATCTAAAGTAGCGGTTTTTAAATTACCTTTGCTTGAATTCGCTCCACTACCAACCTCAGCAGTTTCCCCTAACATTCTTATGACTTGGGTTCTTACTTTGGTAAGATCGACACTTAAATTTTCAAGAACTCTTGCAGCTACGCCCTCGCCTTCTCTAATTAAACCTAATAATAAATGTTCAGTTCCTATGTAATTATGTCCTAATTGACGTGCCTCCTCAAGGGACAACTCTAAGACTCTTTTTGCTCTAGGGGTAAAGGGTATTTCCACAGCAACAAAACCTGAACCTCTACCAATTATCTTTTCTACTTCAATTCTTGAATCTTTAAGATTTACACCTAATGATTTAAGAACCTTAGCTGCCACTCCAGTTCCTTCTCCTATCAAGCCTAATAAAATTTGTTCTGTTCCAACGAAATTATGACCAAGTCTTCTAGCTTCTTCTTGGGCAAGCATAATGACTTTTATGGCCTTTTCTGTGAATCTTTCAAACATTAGAAGATTAAAATCCTATTAATAACCTACCAGTAATATGTCAATTTTGTGTTCAGAATGAGCTTTTGTGAATACCTAAATGTTTATTTAATTAAATTAAATTTAACTTTTTTAGTGCTATAGCAACAAATTATAGTAATTTCAAGCATTCTGGTTATCCGCACAATTAAATTTTAAAATTATTTTGTTATTAATTTTTTTTCTTTTAAAAGTGCATCCGTGCCGTCTTTATAATATTTTTTTCTTATTCCTACCGTGAAAAAATCAAAGCGACTATAAAATCTATCAGCTGTTATGTTGTTCTGGGAGACTTCCAACTGTAACTTATTTACATTTATTTTTTCGCATACTTTTATTAAGTAGTTCATAAGATGGGATCCGAAACCTTTATTTCTAAATTCATTCTTAATTGCAAAATAATTAATTTGAGCCTCATCAAGAACAACTTGAAGAACACATATTCCTACTAGTAAATTTGTAATTGATATCCCATAAATCTTTATACCTTCTTTTTTGAATTCTTTCTCCCATTGCAGTTTACTCCACAGCGAAATCGTTTTTAAATCTAATTCATAACATAAATCAATATCTTTCTCATGTATTTGTTTAATAGATATCATCTTATAGTAGACAAATATTCATATTTTTGAACTAAAGTCATTATAAAATATGAGAGTTCTAATGTAACCCTACGTAGATTTTTCCTATGGAAGAAAAAAAATCCTTTTTAAGTGAAAAGATTGACGTCAAAAGTCCCAATAAAAATATCGTACCTATTAGTACATCAATTGGAAGTGACGGAAAATTATCAGTTGGTGGATGTTCTATTGAAGAATTAGTAGAAAAATATGATTCTCCACTTTATATTTTGGATGAGATCACTTTAAGAAACTCTTGTAGAGCATATAAAGAAGCACTAGAAAAATATTACCCTGGGGAATCACTCCCAATTTATGCCTCCAAGGCAAACAGTTCGATCTTCATGAGTAATCTAGTTTCCTCAGAAGGTTTAGGACTTGATGCGGTATCAGAAGGAGAATTATTGACTGCTTTAAAGGGTGGTGTACCAAATGAAAAAATTGTTTTTCATGGTAACAATAAATCTGATAAAGAGATTGAGTTCGCAGTTAGAAACAATATAAAAATAATTGTTGATAATGAATATGATTTAAAAAGATTAGAGGAAATTTCAAATTCCTTAAATCATGAGCTAGAAATAATGATTCGCTTTACTCCTGGGATAGAGTGTCACACACACGATTATATAAGGACCGGATCATTTGATAGCAAATTCGGATTTGGAATTGAATATTTAAATATATTATTTGCCAGGATCAGAGATGCTAAACATCTCCAATTAATAGGATTACATGCTCATATTGGTTCCCAGATTTTTGAATTAGATCCACATAAGGATCTGGGTGAAATAATGGTAAAGGTTATTTTAGACGCCAAAAAATTTGGTCACGATATCAAGGAGCTAAATGTAGGTGGAGGTTTAGGAATTAAATATACAAAAAGTGATGATCCCCCCTCAATTCAGGAATGGGTAAAAACAATTTCTTTTTCTATTGTTAAAGCTTGTGAAAAAAACAACTTAGATTTTCCTACATTAATGTGTGAGCCTGGCAGATCGATAGTTTCTACTGCGGGCATTACAATTTACAAAATTGGGGCTTTTAAAGAAATCCCTGGAATCAGAACATATTTATCTGTTGATGGTGGGATGAGCGATAATCCAAGGCCCATAACATATCAATCAAATTATTCTGCATGTTTGGTAAGTAACCCATTTAACATCAACTCCAGAAATAAATATACTATCGCTGGGAAGCACTGTGAATCAGGAGATGTATTGTTTAAGGAAATAGAACTAGCAGATTGTAAAACAGGAGATCTAATATGTGTTTTTGGGACTGGTGCTTACAATAATTCAATGAGTTCTAACTACAACAGGATTCCAAGACCAGCTGCTCTCTTAGTTTGCGATGGGGAAGCAGAGATTATTCAAAAAAGAGAAAGTCCTTCTGATCTTTTAAAATATGATGTATTACCTGATCGCTTTATCAAACAAAATTAGGTACATTTAAATTAATTTTGTTTTTAATGTGAATTTCTGGGGGTTTATAAATCTAAAATTTTTACTAGACGTCTTATTTGCAGTTGGGTTTGGACTTTTATTATTTTCTAGAGTAAAAGAACAGAGAACATTATGGCTTTTGAGGGGATACTTATTTTTGGTTTCATCCGCATGGTTTATACAAAGGTATGCATACCTCCCATTAACATCTAAATTAATTGATGCAGTAGTTCTCGCTTGCTCTCTCTCATTGGCAATTCTTTGGCAAGGAGAATTAAGAAGATTAATGGAATTATTGGGCACTGGTAGATTAGCTGTATTACTAGGAAATCCACAAAAGGAATTTAGGGCAACATCAACAACTATCACGCAGTTAGTTGATACTGCAGGAAAACTTTCTCAAAACAGAAGAGGAGCTCTAATCGTTGTCGATCTTGGTAGTGACTTAAGACCTGAAGATTTTTTATATTCAGGTACAAATATTGAGGCACAATTGTCAACTGACCTTTTAATAAATCTTTTTGCGACAGATACCCCATTACATGATGGAGCAGTTCTAGTAAAAGGTAATAAAATAATATCTGCTGGTGTAATACTCCCTCTTTCGAGGCAAGGAATTAGTAGATACGGCACTAGACATTTAGCCGCACTAGGAATTACAGAAAGATTTGACAGGTGTATTTGTATAGTTGTTTCAGAAGAGACAGGTACGTTATCCTTAGCAAACCAAGGGAAACTGGAAAGACCAATTACGAGCAGCAGGTTACAAGAACTTCTTGTAAATTTAATTGGTAATCAAAACTCTATTGGAACGAGTAAATCATCGTTAAGTAAAAATGCTTTATCCCAAAAGACAAATCCAAGTGATAATACTATCAGTGATATAAATGAAAAAGATTCCAACAAATCAGAAATCTTTATTAACAAAAAGGATTAACTAATGAGCTTAGGAAAAATAATTGACAAGACAAATAATGACTTATCCAAAAAAATAGATAAGCAAAAAATCCCTGAACATGTAGCAATAATTATGGACGGCAATGGGAGATGGGCTACTAGAAAAGGCTTACCCCGTTCATTTGGCCATAACAAGGGTGTGAGTGTTTTAAAAGAGATCATTAAATCATCAAAAAAATTAGGTTGTAAGGTACTTACTGTTTATGCTTTTTCAACTGAAAATTGGACAAGGCCAACAAAAGAAGTTGACTTTCTTATAAATCTTTTTAGCGAAGTTTTGAAAAACGAAATTGAAGAAATACATCAAGAATCAATTAAAATAAAATTCATTGGTGACATAACCCCTTTCCCAGAAAGTTTAAAAAAAATAATATATAGATCAGAATCTCTTACAAAAAAAAATAATTCTTTTTTATTAAATGTTTGTGTCAATTACGGTGGCAGACAAGAAATAGTAAAAGTTGCAAAAGAATTAGCATTAAAATCTTCTTCAGGTGAAATAAAACCTAGCGAAGTGAATGAAGAATTATTTAACTCAAACTTATTAACTAGAGGAATTAAGGATCCAGAATTATTAATAAGAACAAGTGGAGAAAAAAGGATTAGTAATTTTCTTTTATGGCAATTAGCATATTCAGAAATATATATATCTGACGTGCTTTGGCCAGACTTCAATGAGTTTGAATTTCTGAAAGCAATAATTGATTACCAATCAAGGAATAGACGTTTCGGCGGTATAGAATCATTACCAAATGAATCTTTTGAAGATTCTCAATTTCCTTCCTAACAAAAATGGCTAATTCTAATAATCAGTTATTAAGAGAAATTAGATTCGATTGGAATAAAGAGGAGATATTGGGAATACTTAATATGCCTTTGATTGATTTAATGTGGGAATCACAAATCATTCACAGGAAATTCAATAAATACAATATTCAATTAGCATCATTGTTCAGCGTAAAAACTGGTGGATGTGAAGAAGATTGTTCGTATTGTAGCCAATCAATTTATAGTTCTAGCGAAATTAAAAGTCATCCACAATTTCAAGTTGAAGAGGTTTTAGCAAGAGCTCAAATGGCAAAAAATGAAGGGGCAGATAGATTCTGTATGGGTTGGGCATGGAGAGAGATTAGAGACGGGAAATCTTTTAATGCAATGTTAGAAATGGTTAGTGGTGTAAGAGATTTAGGAATGGAAGCATGCGTTACCGCTGGGATGCTTACTGAAGAACAAGCCTCCAGGCTGGCTGATGCAGGTTTGACCGCGTATAACCACAATCTTGATACTAGTCCTGAGCATTATAAAAATATTATTACAACAAGAACTTATCAAGACAGACTAGATACTATCAAAAGAGTAAGAAATGCAGGAATAAATGTTTGTTGTGGAGGAATAATAGGTTTGGGTGAAACTAATGGCGATAGAGCATCTCTTTTGGAAGTGCTTTCAAACATGAATCCGCACCCTGAAAGTGTCCCTATAAACTCATTAGTAGTTATTGAAGGTACTGGTTTAGAAGATAAAAAAGAAATAGATTCTATTGAGATGATTAGGATGATAGCTACAGCAAGAATTCTCATGCCAAAAAGTAAAATAAGATTAAGTGCAGGTCGAGAAAAGCTCTCGAAAGAAGCCCAAATTTTATGTTTTCAATGTGGTGCAAATTCAATTTTTTATGGAGATGAATTACTTACAACTTCAAATCCATCTTTTCAATCAGACAAAAAACTTCTTAAAGAGGTTGGAGTATCATTTAATAAAGATTTTGAAAATTGTGAACAAACATTATCTTCTTTATGAATAGCAAAAATTATAAAATTGTTTCCCTTTATTCTTTCTTCCCGTTTCAAGAAAACTTAATTTTTGATCTCAAAAATAAATTGTTAGAAATTGAAAATGGAAACGATCTTTCAGGCTTACTAATTTTTGCGAGTGAAGGTATTAATGGCACTATTTGTGCTGAGAAAAATGTAATTGATATTGTTATCAATTTATTTGACAAGTATATAGATAATAGAAATTTGAATATAAAAGTAAACTTTTCAAAAAATAAAGTCTTCAAAAAATTAAAAATAAAAATCAAGAAAGAAATAGTTACCATGGGTGTTGATGAGATATATCCTCCACAAGATAATGGTACTTATGTTGACACAGCAAATTGGAATAAATTAATCAAAAATCGAAATACATTAGTGATTGATACTAGAAATCATTATGAGGTTTCTGTAGGAACATTTAAGAATTCTATAAACCCAAATACAAGAAACTTTAGCGAATTCCCCAACTGGATAGATGATCATTTAGGAAGTCATATAGAAAATAAAGAGTCTACTAATATAGCAATGTTCTGTACTGGGGGTATCAGATGTGAAAAAGCTACAAGTTTACTAAAAAAGAGGGGTTATAAAAACATTTATCACCTAAAAGGGGGTATCCTTCAATATCTTGATGATATACCAAAAGAAGAAAACTTATTTGAAGGTGAATGTTATGTTTTTGATAAAAGAGTTGCTTTAGATCACTCATTAGAAAAAGGCTCCTACTCGATTTGTCATGCATGTGGAATGCCAGTTTCAATTCAAGATCAAAAAAGAACAGAATATAGAAAAGGTATCCAATGTCATTTATGCATAGATCAATTCAGTGATGATGATAGAAAAAGATTTGAAGAAAGGCAAAAACAACTCGATAGTTTAAAAAAGGGCTAAATTAAACGATTTATAAAAATTAATTTTACAAAAACATGAAGGTTGAAGAACTAGAAAAATTAGCAAGTTCGTTAGGACTAATAATTAAAATACAGGTTAGAGAAACCCTTGGTTTATGTTTTTTTAAAATCGTTGTTGCAGAACAGAAAGATAACACAATTAAGATTTGGGCCGAAATGAAAGGCTGGACTTATTTAAATAAACAAGGTATCCAGCTTGATACATTAAGAATTCTTAGTAACGCGCCTGCTTTTGTTTCAGAATTAATTTGGGCAACAACTATGGCTTGGGCAATTGAAAAAAAATCAAGCAACAAAGTAAGACTTTTAGCTATTTTTGATAGTGAAGGATATAGTAAAAAACTTGTAAGATATTTCAAATTAATAGGCCTCAAAATTGTTAAAGAAGTTGGGTCTAGCCCAGCAGATCTTTTATTAAGATTGGTCTGGGGAGGTGCTGGTACACTTATGAACGGGGAATGTATTTCCATATTGAAAAAACTTGAAAAGAAACTCTCTTTAATTGAAGAAAGTTAACCAGCATGATAACTACTTCTAACCAAGGGGCCAGAAGATACTCTCTTGAATCCTAATTCTTTAGAGAAGCGATATAAATATTCAAACTCTGATGGATCCCAGTATTTCTTAACTGCCAAATGACTTAATGAGGGCCTCAAATATTGGCCGATTGTAATTTGATCACAATTAATTTTATTAAGATCATAAATTGTATTTTTAATTTCATCCAATGTTTCCCCAAGACCTAACATGATGCCTGATTTAGTTTGAATATGAGGAGCAATATCTTTTGACTTTTTTAATAAACTAAGTGATCTCTCATAATTAGCGCCTCTCCTAACTTCTTTTTGAAGTCTTTCAACAGTTTCAAGATTGTGATTAAAGCAAATTGGATCTTTTTCTAAGATCATTTTCAGTCTTTCGATCTGAAGATTGTTATTTTCATTAGAATTTTTACCGCCTCCCCATAAATCAGGAGTCAAAACTTCTATTTTTATAGTTGAATCAATTTTTCTAATCTCATTAATTGTGGATATAAATAAATTTGCACCATGATCAGGAAGATCATCTCTAGCCACAGATGTTAAAACAACGTATTTCAAATTTAGTACTTTTACTGCTTCAGCCACTTGAAAACACTCATCAAAATCAATTGAATTAGGTCTACCTTTGTTTACCTGACAGAAAGCACAAGAACGAGAACATATCGATCCACCTAGTAAAAAAGTAGCTGTTCCAGAGGCATAACATTCTGCTCTATTTGGACATCTTGCTTCTTCACAAATAGTATGAATATTTGATTTTTTAATAAGTGTTTGTACTTTTTCGAACTCTGAAGCTTTACTAATAGGAAATTTTATCCAAGAAGGAAGTCTTAAGATTTTTTCTTGCTTGATAAGATTTTTTTGTCTCATTTCTAATTTAATTTTGTTCTTCCTTCTAAAGCCCTAGCAAGTGTAATTTCATCTACATATTCAAGTTCACTCCCCATTGGAAGACCGTAAGCAATCCTCGTAACTTTAGTAAAAGGGGCTAACAACTTCCCAATATAAAGACTTGTTGTATCTCCTTCAACACTTGGGGTCAATGCCAATATGATCTCCTCTATTTCAGACTTACTTACTCGTTCTACTAAGCTTCTTATTTCTAGGAGTTCAGGTCCCACAGAATCCATTGGAGATATTAAACCACCAATAACGTGGTAAACACCTTTAAATTCTCTTGCACGTTCTAAAGCAAGTAAATCTTTAGTTTCTGCTACCACACAGATTAGTTTTTGGTTTCTTTCAGAATTTCTACAAATTTCACATTCATCTTCTGATGTCAAGTTGAAACATTTTTTACAACGACCCACATTATTATGAGCTTCTAACAATGCCTTAGAAAAATCCCTTATCGTGCTTTCAGGTTGTTTCAAAATAAACAGTGCTAATCTTTGCGCTGTTCTTGGACCAATCCCTGGGAATTTCTCAAAATGACCAATTAATTTTGAAAGTGGCTTGGTATAGGTAATCAAAATTAAACTATTTCTAGAAATAATTTAGACGCAAAATTCTGAATTGCCATAATTGTTTGCTTTTAATGTCTTATTATGTTTAAAGTTAGAAATTTTAAACAAAATGAAAAATATTAAAATTAACCCTTTCAAGTATTTATTTTTGATTTTTCTGTGTTTAACACTCAGTGCTTGCAGTGGAGGTCTTAATGCAGGATTGGAAGCTTATCAAAGCCCTGATGGAAGATATGCCTTTTTGTATCCAACAGGATGGACTAGAGTAAAAGTTGATGGGGGACCTGAGATTATTTATCATGATTTAATAAATAGCAATGAGACATTAAGTTTAGTTATATCTGATGTAAATAAAGAAGTGCAACTAGAGCAATTAGGGAGCCCAAGTGAAGTAGGTCAAACATTAATTGATAAAGTAATTGCTCCGGAAGGTTCAGGTAGAGAAGTCAAACTTATAAATTCCAATAAGAGGGAAGCATCCAATCATATTTTCTATGATTTAGAGTATGAATTAAATTTAAACGAAAAGGCCAGGCACGAATTAGCTACTGTCGTAATTGATAGAGGAACACTTTATACTTTCGCTGTAGGAACCAATGAAGAGAGATGGAATAAAGTTGATGATATGTTTAGCAATGTAATTGAATCATTTAACTTTTTAATATAGTTTAGAAATTCTTTACTAGATTCCTACTTGAACATTCCACAAGTCAGCATATATTTTGTTCTGATCTAATAAGTTTTCATGTTTTCCACTTTCAACAATTTTACCTTTATCAATAACAATAATACTATCTGCATTTTTTATAGTGCTTAATCTATGAGCTATTACTATAGTCGTTCTTTCTTTTGTAATTTTAGATAATGATTTTTGAATCAAAGCCTCTGTTTCATTATCAACTGAGGCTGTGGCCTCATCTAATATCAATATTGGAGCATCCTTTAAAACAGCTCTTGCCAAGGCGATTCTTTGGCGTTGACCTCCTGAAAGCCTTTGCCCCCTCTCTCCTACTATAGTTTTATAACCATCTGGCAATTGTTCAATAAATTTATGAGCTTCTGCAATCTTTGAGGCCTTAACAATATCTTTAAAACTTGGATTAATTGTGCCATATGCAATATTTTCTTGTACGCTTCCATGAAATAAATAAGTTTCTTGACTTACTAAAGATATGCACTTTCTTAAATCCCTCAAATTAATTTCTTTAATAGAAATACCATCCAAGGTTATTGAGCCATTATTAATATCATAAATCCTGAGGAGTAATTTTATTATTGTACTTTTCCCAGAACCTGTTAAACCAACAATTCCTAATGTTGAGTTATTTTCAATTTTGAAATTTATGTTTTTTAAAGTTAAATCTCGGCCAGGATAATTAAAATTTACATTATTAAAAATAATTTCTCCTTTAATATTTTTAGCTTCAATTTTTATTTTTCCATCTTTTATTTTAATCGGCTTATCTATGAGATCAATTACTCTACTTATTGATGCCATAGATCTCTGGAAATCATCTAAAACATGCCCTAAAGTAGTCAAAGGCCATAATAGTCTCTGTGTAATAAAAACTAAAAAGCTATAAGTACCTACATCAAGTGTCTTATTCCAAGCTTGGAAACCACCTATTAATAGAATCGCTATAAAAGCAAATAAGATTGCAAATCTTATAAGAGGGATAAAAGCAGAAGATAATTTTATTGCAGCCTTATTACTTCTTTGATAATCAAGACTTTCTTTATTTAATCTATTTAGTTCCCATTTTTCTTTAGTAAAACTTTTTATGGTCAAAATTCCACTTAAATTATTATTAAGTCTTGACGCCAACAGTCCCGCTTTATTTCTTACATCTCTATACCTAGGTGCAAGCTTCCTTTGAAATTTAATTGATCCTAAAAATATTATGGGAATAGGAAAGAATGCAAATAAAGCGATTTTTGGAGCAACGAAAATCATTGTACCCCCAATTATTAAGACAGTTATAAATAACTGAATAATCTGATTAGCCCCTTGGTCTAAAAATCTCTCGAGTTGATTTATATCATCATTCAAAATAGATAACAGTCTTCCAGTATTATCATTTTCAAAAAAATCCATATCCAATTCCTGGATATGCTCATAAGCTTTTATTCTTAATTTATGTTGCGATAGCTGAGCCAAATTTCTCCATAAAATCGAATATAAATATTCAAATGAGGATTCGCCAGACCAAACTATTCCTGAAGCAAATGCAAGAAAAATCAATTGTAATGGAACTTCTTTTATCCCAAAGCCAGCAATCCATGAATTCTGTTCCTTTACAACAATATCCACCGCAAGACCAATAATTACAGGGGGAGCTAAATCTAATATTTTATTAACTATAGAACTCAAAAAAGCAAAAAATAATAACCTTCTTTCTTCAATCAGATTCAAATAAAGTCTGATTATTGGATTTTGATTGTTCTTAGGCCTCATAAAAAAACAATTAAATTTTTCTGTTATGAATTAAGTTTTCTTTAGTCTCTAATTTACATTTTGTTTTTGCTTCTTGATGACTTGCAGTTTGTGTAAATTCTTCGTAATAACATTTACAAGTTTCATTCGCAATTTCTTCACTATATACCATTTCTGCTTTCAGCATCTCCTCTTTAACACTACGAAGACAAAATAATTTTATGATTGAATTTTGTTTTGTTTGAGCTAAATAATAATTATTAAAAGAGTTGAATATGATCATCAAATTCACAAAAATGAAGAATTTATATTTACTAGCTTTCATTCTCTAAACTAGTTTCTGACTTTAATTTTTTTTAATTTATTTTTAGTTTCTCTATGCAAATCTCTTGGTAAATCTACCAAGCTGTAATCATTAAAAATCTGTATCTTTCCTATAGATCTACCATTTATATTAGTTGAATTACAGATTGAAGATATAATATTTGCAACTCTAATCCCATCAAATTTGCCAAAGTTAAATTTGTAGGTTTCAAAAGAATCATTTTGATAATTATTTCTTCTATTTGAATTTCGCATTCGATTATTACCATTTCTATTTGACCTATTACGATCAGTATTATTTTGTTTGAGAATCCAAGAATCATCTTCATTAACAAAAAATGCTTTATCGCCTATTACTAAATTGATGGCTGCCATTGCAATATTTGAGTCGTCCATTGAATGTTTTCCTTTTAAATTATCTAGTACATCAATAATCAAAGCTTTATTTTCTTCATTTTCTTCTTTAGCTAAAGAACTCTGATTAACATTCTCTATAAGCTTCTCCATCCTTTTTTCATTTATTATTTTATTACTTGGTATATTAATTTCTTCAATCTTAGTTCTTGTTGAGTTTTCTAAGTTTCTTAGAAAATGTTTTTCTCTTTGATTAACAAATAAAATTGCCTCACCTGATCTACCTGCCCTACCAGTTCTTCCAATTCTATGAGTATATGTTTCCTTATCAAAAGGAAAGTCGTAATTAACAACAAGTTTTATCCTCTCAACATCTAATCCTCTTGCTGCGACATCAGTTGCAACAAGGATATCAATAAACCCTTTTTTTAATCTTTCTACAGTGTTTTCTCTTTGATTTTGAGGAATATCTCCATTAAGTACTGCCACAGTATGACCTGAATTCTCTAAAGCTTCGGCTATTGAAGTAGTAAGTAGTTTTGTTCTTACAAAAATTATTACGCCCTCGTTATTAAGTTCTAATATTCTCTTTAAAGCATCTAGTTTATGATGTCTTTGTACATATAGAAATTTTTGCGAAATTAATTGCGTTTCTTTTTTGACACTTTTGATTAATATTTCGGCGGGATCATTTAGATATTTTTTTGCTATGTTTCTAATCTCATTAGGCATTGTTGCTGAAAACAATACCATCTGTTTATTTTCCGGAAGTTGATCTACTATCCATTCAATATCTTCCAGGAAACCCATATTTAACATTTCATCAGCCTCATCTAAAACGAGACAATTTATGCAGTTAATTTTAAAAGTTCCCTGCCTTATATGATCCATTATTCTGCCAGGGGTCCCAACTACAACATCAACTTTTCTTTTTAATGCAGAAATTTGATTTCGATAGTCGGTACCTCCATATATTGCAACTGTCTTAAAATTGCTAGATTCAGAACTATAACTTTTAAAAGATTCTGCCACTTGAGTTGCCAATTCTCTAGTAGGAGTCATCACTAAAACCTTGGCATTTAATTCTTTATTATTTGCAAGTTTTTCTATTAATGGCAAAGCGAAAGCTGCAGTCTTACCTGTTCCAGTTTGAGCTTGACCTAATAAATCCCTGCCTAACATTAGTTCCGGAATTGCTGCTTTTTGAATAGGAGTTGGATTTTTGTATCCCTTATTTCTTAAAGAATTCAAGATCGATTGATTAAATCCGAAATCAAGAAATCCATTCTCATTATCATTTTCTTTCGATACTTCCAATGGTTGAGATTCAACTTCTTTTTTATTCTCTAAGTTCTTTAAATCAGGTATAGATGAGTCATCATTCCGAGGTTTTTCATGCTCATTATTGAGTGAGTTACTATCTTTTTTTAAATTCATTTTAAATGCCTAATGATCTTCTGATTAGGCATTCAACAAATATCTAAATTTACTTAAATTGTTGACTAGCCTTACAGAGCCTAATTATTAATCTAACATCCTGGGGTTAAAATATTACTAATTTCTCAAAAATAAGATTCAATTTAAATAATATATATCTAGGAATTTTTTTGCTCTTGTAACAGCAGTATAGAGTAACCTTCTTTCAAAATTATCTTTGCAAAAGAAATTTTCACTCTTTTTTTGTTCTTTTAAAGCATATTGATTTCTTCTATATTTTGGGGACCACAATAAACTTACTTTCTCAGATTCACTTCCTTGAGATTTATGAATAGTAATGGCTATTGCTGGAACAACATTTTCTAAATTAGATGGATCAATTAATACTACAGTTTCTTCGTTATTATCATTAAATTTTCTAAAAAGATATTTTCTTTCATTTTTTAAACCTATAAGTACACCAATATCACCATTTGACAATCCAAGTTCATTATTATTCTTTGTACACATGATAGGAACACCCTCGTTAAGAGTTTTAAGGTCATAGGGTTTTTTTTGACCAAAAATAATTTCATTCAAAAATTCAACACTCCATATTCCAGAATTTTTTTCACATAAAATTAAGTGACTTTGTAAATCCAGAAATATCTTATCTACTAAATCTTTTTCATTAATCAATAAATCATCAATACCATGTTCAAATATATATTTTTTTTTACTTAAATTTGAAGTAGAAAGATTTAACTTATTTAGATGACTAGTAATTGAAAAAAATAGATCTTTTGGAATATCTTTTTCTCTACTTTTTGAAATAGTAACTTCTTTTGATTTATTATCTTTTTCTAATTCTTTTATCTTTTGATTAAGTAATGAATAATCATTATTGAATATTAACCTACTAATTAATGCTATATCACCTATATTTCTGTAAGTTTTTTTTAAATTTATTACACAAGATTTAATTGAACTATTTTCACAATACTCAAATAAATAATTCCAGATAGAACAGTTATTTACAGGGGATAATTGATTTTTATCTCCAACTAAAATGATTTTACAGTCCCTTGCTAGTAAACTTAAAACAGATTCAATCAAATCGATATTAACCATTGACATTTCATCAATTATAAAAATATCAAGTTCTTTTAATTTAAATTTCAACTTAAGAGATTTATTTTGATAATTTAAAATCCATCTATGTAAAGTTTGAAATTCTATTTGGTCTAGAAATTTGCTAAATAAAATATCTTTTTTATAATTAAGAGCTTCTTTTAGACGTGCTGTAGCTTTACCCGTTGGAGCTGATAACCCAATATTTAAAAAGTTATCAATACTAAGGAGTTCTAGTATTAAGTTTATTATTAAAGTTGTTTTGCCTGTGCCTGGACCTCCTTGAAGGAAAACTAAGTTTGAATATTTAAATATATTTTTAATTTGATCAATTTTTTTATCATCTTCATAAATTATCGAATCCATAGAATTTTCGGGGTCTATTTTTTCTAAAAATAAATTAATCACTCTTTCTATCTTCCTTGACCATTTTGCAAGGGATAATTTTCTATCAGCTAATATGAATGGAGAATTAATGGAGCCTATCAAATCTATATTTTTCAGAATATCTAGATGTTTATTGGGCCAGCCATCTTCTAATATTTCAAAGATTATTAAACTATTATCTACATCAATAATAGTTTCACCGTTTTTTTCAAACTCTAATAAAATCCTTAATGTATCTTTTACGAAATTACCATATTTTTTTTCATTGAATTTAAAAATACCTAAGATTAAATTAAATATATGATCATATTCGAACTTTTCAAGATCCGTAGTTATTTTAGTCATTTTAAAAAAGGTTATCTAAATAATTAATTCTCTTTAAAGGTGCATTACCAATAAAAACACCTGGAGATATATCTTTTGAATTAGATTTTTCAACTAATTTAAGATCTGGTAATCCCTTTAAAAACAAATAAATATATCCTCCAAGATGTTTATCTGGTTGATAATTTTTAAGTCGCCATTTTAATAATCTATGTAATGCTAATAAATAAAGATGAGATTGCAAGGGATAATGATGTTTAATCATTTCATCTCTCATATTTTCATAGTTATAGTTTCTTGGTAAACAATCACTATTATCACTTCCAGAAATGAAATTACTTTTCCAATCAATTATCCACCATTTACTATCTTCTAATGTACTACCTACAGGGAAAACACAATCAATGCATCCTGAATGAAAGCCTTTATTCATAATTTGAAGATCATTTAGTTGATCGGCATATTTTTCGCCAAATTCATATTCCTTATCTAAAAGAAAGCATTTTGATATATCATGAGAATTTATATTTCTGCCTGAATAAGATAGTGTTAAATCATATTTAACTTCCTTAAGTATGTATGCATTTGGGATATCAACTAGTTTTTTGTTTTGTAATTCACTCCCTAATGATACGTTTATAACTCTTAAAATTGCATCTTTTACTTTATAAGCCAAAGAAGTATCGATTTGATGAAAGTTCAATTCTTCAATAATCAAATCAATTAATTCTTGATCATTATCATTACTAAATTCAAATCTTTCTATTATTTTGTGTAAGCAAGTCCCAGCAATATTTCCTTTTGGAAATTGACTTAAGGGATTTGGATAAGAAAAGTAATTAGGATAATTATTTGATTTCTTAAAATTAGATTCTTTGATAATTGATATATTATCTTCATAATCCTTATATTGATTAATGACTGTTTGAATATTTTTATCTTTACGTATCCAAGAAGAATAACTTGAATAAGAAATGAATTGATCAGAATCAAATTCTTGAGATATTCTATTAAAGTTAACGATTTTCCAAAGATTATTATTAAATCGGTTAATTTGAAATTTAGCGAAAATTTCTTTTGTTTTCTCTTTTTCTATACTATCTTTAAAACTATACTTATTAATATAAATATTTTCCAAATTTTTAAGTAAATCATTATTTAAAATATTATTTGTATCTTCTAATTCATTAAAAACTATAAGTTTATATTTGCTCCTTGTGAGTGCAACATAAATTAACCTCTCACTCTCTTTAAATAAATCTTCTTCTTCAATTAATTTAAATTTTTCAACCTTCGCATAATTATTAGAAATATTAATATATATATTTCTATCAATATTTGATTTCCAAATAGGCCCTTTAATCTTATTTGTTTTATTAGAAATAGTTGAGAGATATGGACATAAGACCATATCAAATTCGAGACCCTTGCTACTATGGATGGTAGAAAGATTTATTCCATTTTGAAGATTATAATCTTTCGTCAAAAAATCTTCTCCAGTACAACTTCTTAAAGAATGATCTAACTGATTTTTATACCAGTTAAAAACTGTATTGAGATTAAAATCATTATTGATTAATTCTATTTCAACAATTTCTGAAAGTTGAAATAAATTTGAACTTAAATCTGAATCATGAATAATCGAGGATGACTTATAATTTATAAGAAGTTCATTAACAATATTTAAAAACCCTTTTTCTCTTATTTCCTGAGACCAAGAAATACATTTATTTATTAAAATATCTAAATTATTACCAATTCCATCATCAAGTAATTCTTCTAATTCAATTTCTATAAACTTTGAAGCGGCTAGCAAAGTTATATTTTTAAAAACCCTAGGGTTTAATAAACAGTCAATGTACAACAACAATAGAGAACTTGCTTCTGTATCAAAAATATTTTGTTTATTTTGAATTTTGCATGGGAGGTTAAACTGAATTAATTTGTTTTTCAAATCTAAACATTGCGAATTATTTAATGTAAGAATCGCAATTTTATTAATATCAATTTCTTTATTATGTAAAATAAAGTTAACTATATAATGAGTTACAAGATCCTCTATATCAGTCTCTTTTTTTGAAAATCCTATAATTTCAAATACATCCTTAAATTTACATTCAGAATTAATATTTTCATTAATTCTAGAAGTTAAAATCCTATAGTTTAGTTTTGATTGTTTAAGTCCATTCTTATAAAGTTTATTAATAACATCCATTAACTTTTTTGAGGATCTATAGTTATCTTTAAGACTAAAAACTTCGATTGCATTAGATCTTGCATCTAAGTAAGTTTCAATATCTCCACCTCTGAATTTGTAGATAGCTTGCTTTGGATCTCCTACACAAAGTAAAAAATGATTTTTAGTATTAAAGAACTTTTTTATTAAACTCCACTGAGTATTATCAGTGTCTTGAAACTCATCTACTAAGACACATTTAAATCTTTTTTGAATTTTATGTAGAGTACCACTATTACTAATTTCTGAATCTAGAAATTTATTTTCTACAGTCTTTATAAGATCATTGTAGTTGAAAATAGAAAAACTCTTCTTTAATTCAATTAGTTTTAAATAAGCTAATTGGGTGAATATTCTTACAAATTCAGTATAGAAACCTTCTTTTATTTTATAAATTCTATCTTGCAATAAATTGAATTTAGTAAAATCTAATTTTAGATTATGCTTATTAATTTCTTTAGATATATTTTCTATATAAAAATAATTAAACAATAGATCATCATCTTTAGAAATATCATAAAGAAAATCAATCACATTTTTAGAATGCAGCTTATTGTTAATCTCTTCAATCCAACAAATTATTTGATTAAACTTATCATCTCTGGGTTTTGCTGCATATATTTGACTTTTACCACCATATTCCTTAATTAATTTTCCCAACTCTTTAAGTTGTATAAATAATTCTTTCCCTTTCTTACTCCATTCATCACAAAACTCATTCCAATTTAAATAAAGAAAATCATTTAAATAAATATTTATATCAGTAATCTTATATTTATTATTTATTTGAAATTTACAAATATTTTCTTGATCTATATTTTTTAAAATTTCTACAAAAAATGACTTATTGAGTCTACTTCCAAATTTAGAACTTATTTTTTTTTGGTTGACCGCTGAAATAATCTGAGGATTAAGAATTAGAAAATCATCAATCCACAAATCATCTATTACATCTTTATACAAATTATCTATATTATTCTCAATAAATGGGTCTTGAGTTACTCCTATTTCAATACTATATTCATCAATTATATTATTACAAAAAGCATGAAAAGTAGTTACTTTTAACTTATAAATTTGATTAACAAAATTATCAATTTCAGATATAATTTTTTCCTTAGATTTTTCTTTATCCTTAAATTTTAGATACCAATCCTTAAGAGTATTATCTATCTTAATGTCATTATGATTTTGTAAATATAATTTTAAATTATTAAATCTTGCAATTATTTTATCTCTTAGTTCAGAACACGTATTTTTTGTAAAACTTAATAAGAGTATCTCATCTGGTTTAGTTTTTTTCTCTAAAACATTTCTTAAAACTAGGTGAGCTAAAGTGAAACTTTTACCAGTACCTGCGCTTGCTTCTACTAATTTAAATTTATTATCTAATTTAATATTATTAATATCCATATCTTAATTAAATTAATATTTGACCTCATTTTTGTAAATCAGGTAATTTTTAAATTTATTGTTTAAATATTGCTCTTCTAAAACAATCTTAAATTTAATTATTAAAACCAGAGTTATTGATAAACATAAATAATAAATAGATAGCTTAGTTATAAAAACTCCAAAGGAGATAAATATTAAAGAATAGTACATTGGATGACGTGTAAATCGATAAATACCTTTAGTGATAAGTTTGCTATTTTTTATAGGTCTTGGGAAAGGAGATAAATTTCTACCCAAGTCTTTTATTGCAAATAGCAAGCTTATGAAAGCGATTATGATAATTAAATACCCAACTAAATAAGAAAAAGTACCAACTTGAATTATTTGTTTTTGTGGTATAAATTCCCATTGAAAAAAATGGAGACAAATAATAAAGAATTGTAAAAAAACAAGTATTAGTTCATAAGCAGATTTTAAAAAAATTTTTAACTGAAATTTAGTCATTTTTATTTCTTTAATGCTTCAATAAGAGGACCATATAATCTGAATGATAATTTATCAAAATTATTATTTCCAAAAAAGAAATATGGATCTTGCTCATTTCCAAAACATAATTTCATTTCGATATTTTCTCTTTCTCCTTTAGAAAAAGTTTTATTACCAATCCATCTATCCGTAAAAGCTTTTTTCTCATTTTTTAATTTTATTTTTGCTTCTACGTATTTATAAGTACTTTCTGGAGGGAGAGGTAAACATTTTTCAGAATAATTTTTAAAAATATTTATGTATTCCTCCAAAATTAAATTCGATTCAATTTTTCCTGGTAATTTAATAATTTGGGATTTATAGTAATTTTCTGTTCTAAAAATTACTTTAGTCTTTTTTATATTCTTATTTATAGAAGAAATGAATAGCGATTTTATCCAAGCCTCTGTCAAGCGAGTTAAACTTAGTTTCGAATGCATTAATTCAATTACAGTGTCATCAGCGATTAAATATTCTTCTTTATTTGCTTTTGATTTAACATAAATTCTATTAATCTTATTATCTAGACGCAGACTTGTAGATAGACTACCTAATAAATCTTTGATTTCTTTTTCTTTTATAAAAATACTATTTTTGGGCATAATAGTACCATTTTCAACCAATTGATCATTAATATTCAAATTTTTTATATCTTCAATAACTTTGTCATTATCAATCTCTAATTTCTTGATTATTTTTGTAATTAGTTGCGATTTCTCTAGATTACTTAGATGATCCTCCTCAGGATGATGAATAAATATTTCCTTAGGAGAAATATTTTTTTTATTTAACCAATATTTTTGTGGCGTCTTAAACCAATAAATTAATTCTGATAATTTATAATTTTTAATATCAAATTTTTTTTCATTCCAATCTATATCTTCTACTAAAGAATAATTACTATTAATTATTTTAGAACTATAAAGATCAATTATTTCTTTTTTATTTAAATCAGAATCTTTAATTATTAGTTCTCTTTGGCCATGTATTAAAAAACTATCAAAAAAAGAAATTAACTCTTTTATAGGAAAAGATACATCTAATTTTTTATTATTTTTGTCATTCTTTACCCAACTAACTATAAATTTTTCCCTAGAGGCAATTAATAACTCTAGAAATGAATATTTCTCTCTTTCATAAACAGATGGATCGCCGAGGTGATATTTATTATTTAATAAATTGATATTTTCATTCTTTGATAATTTCGGATAATAAACACTATTCATGTCTAATAGAAAAATAACCTTATGTGGAATATGCCTCGCATTCTCAATATCACTTACTAATATCTTATTGATACGTGATTTGCTTTGAAATTTTGCTTTATTTATGCAAGAAATTAATATCTCTCTAAAAACATTTAACAGAATAAAATCATCTGGTATTAAAGGTATTGAGTAATTATCAAGAATTCTATTTATTTCACTTATTTCTAAATTGTAATTTGCATTAGAATCAGCAATATTTTTTAATATAAACTTTATCTTTTCAACCCATTTTGAGAAAGAAAAAGATCCCCTTAGTAAATTAATATATTTTTTTAACTGAAGTAATATTTTAAGCCATTTATTCAAATCTAAACTTATATTTTTTGAGTTAAACGGTTTTAATTTAAAATTACTTAAATTGATTTCTTTGTCATAAATTAAGCCTAGGGTAATTCTATTAATACACCACTCTAGAGTATTTTTTTCTTCACCTAATCTTTCATTAGCATCTAATCCCCAATGAAAACCAACTTTGGTAAGTAAGAAAATAATTTCATCCTTCTCAGTAATATTAAAATCAAAAATGTTCTGAGTTACTTTCTTAGAAAGAATATAATCAATTTTTTCAAGTGTAATTTTTTCATTCACTATTTCAGTGATGTCAATTAAAAATTTGTAAATATCTGGAGAATCATGACTATCCTCATCAATAAAAAAATAAGGTATCTTTTCACCATTAATTAACTCATTATTAAAGATATACCTTAGAAAAGGTTTAATTTGATTTGTTTGCGGAGATACAACAGCAATATCACTATACTTAATATTCTCAGAAGAATTTATTATTTCTATAATTTTATTTCTTAAATACTCTAATTGACTATTCTGATTAAAATGCTCACAAAGTAATATTGAATCATCCTTTTCATCTACTATAAAATCATTGCTATTATTATCTATTAGTCTTTTTTGTAATTGATTAAGAAGAGGAATATACTTCTTCTCATAAAAATTAGTTGTTGGATCGATATATATTAGATTATTTTTTAATTTTATACCTTCTTTATAAATATTTTCCTCAATTAATTTCTGAAAGTTTGCTTCAACATTACCAAATATTTTCTCTATATTTGTATTTTTTAAATTCAATTTACTTTCATTATGATCAAATTCCAACTCACCTTCAAGACAATTTACTCTGTTCCATAAATCATTTCCTGCAGATAAAAAATATAAATTTACCTTGGTAAATTTTGAAAGTTCTGAATAAAAATCAATGTGTAATTTAGATAAATTATTATCGGAAATAATGTAAATTTGATTAGGTAACTTATTCTGAAACCCTTTGAATTTTTTTAAATTTTTTATTAACTCAATCATATATAAACATGCAGGTTTTTCAGAAATCTTTTTCTCTAATAATTTGTATAAAATAGGTTGCCAAAATTGATCTGAATTTAAATTATTAAATAAGTTGAGTGAATTAATTTCATATCTATTCCATTCAGCAATCATCTCAGGTCTAAATATAAGATAATCAATGAAATTATTTGTAATTTTTTTGATCAAATTATAAATATCTCCATCAATTGTTTTTTTATTATGCAAATATTTATTAATCCAATTGCTAAGTGGTAATGATACTTTAAAGCTATTTAGTTCTTCCAATGAATCAATAACGCCCCATTTTATTGCCTCAAAATTCCATAAGCCCATATCAACTTCAGGGAAAAAATTTGTCAATAATGATTCGGTATAATTTGATATTGTTTTCAATTCATAAAGTGCACTGATTTGGTTTTTTATAGTTATTTGTTCTCGTAACCAATTACCTAAAAAATAATTAGGAACAGCTATTTCTAATTTCTCAGTTATCAAAGGAGGAGATATTTTTAATTCTTCTGCTAGAAGCTCACTAATTACTTCAATTTTGTTTGACTTATAAAGATTGAGCAATTTACTGATTAGTTATATTACTCAACTTTAAATGGATCATTTATTTCTGCACTAGGAGATTCGAATTCCCCCACAGCAACAAACTCTAGACGAAGCTTTAAGAAAGTTATGAATTTTTTATCCGTCGATAAAACTACGGCGGGTGGGGATGGAATCTTTGCTACTAGATCAATAAATTGAGTGGATTGCAAAAAAGATGGATTTTTCAAGAGCCAAAAATCAATTTCTTTATCGTTTTCTTTGTAGTTCCGCTCCCTTTCTTTCAAAATTTCATCAAGTGGTTCTTCAACCGTTAAAAACTTTTCACTTGCCGCGACGAAATAATATGTTTTCATTTTGATATTTAACTTGATGTAATAAGTGACTTCATTTCACGAACAGATTTTTCTAATCCTACCGCTAAAGCCCTTGCAACAATACTATGGCCTATGTTTAGCTCGTTCATATTGTTAATTGATGCAATTTCTTTAACATTATTATAGTTAAGACCATGACCAGCATTAACAACTAAACCCATATCATTTGCTTCATGTGTCGACTCTATAATCTTTTGAAGCTCATCATATTGGTCGTATCCTTTTAATTCAGCATATTTACCAGTATGTAATTCTATAAAATCAAACCCTATTTCTTTGGAATAAGTAATCTGTTCAGAAAGAGGATCAATAAAAGCACTTACCTCGATATTCGAATCTTTTAAACTTGAGACAAAGTTCTTCAAATACTTTACATTATTTTTTACATTCAAACCTCCTTCAGTAGTGACTTCCTCTCTTTTCTCCGGAACAAGCGTAACGTAATCTGGAAGTAGCTTTTTCGAAATTTCCAACATTTCTTCTGTAGCAGCCATCTCTAAATTGAGTTTTGTTTTTATTGTTTCTTTCAAAAGGAATACATCTCTATCTTGTATATGTCTTCTGTCCTCCCTTAAATGAACTGTAATTGAATCTGCCCCCCCCAATTCAGCCAAGAAAGCAAATTGTACAGGGTCAGGTTCTATAGTTTTCCTAGCTTGCCTAACATTAGCGATATGATCAATGTTTACTCCTAAAGTAGTCATAATTTCTAAATCTTAGTTTCTAGACAATCTAGTAACCGCCCAATAATAGCTAATAAAAAATAACAAAGACTTAAATTATTAATATATAAATAATTGTATTTGAAAAAAAATTCCACTAAAAATAGAAATAAAGTAAATCCATTATTGGGATTTGTAGCAATGTTCGTTACTCAGGACATTATATTGAGATTCTTTTTTAGTAAAAAGAAAATAATTAATAATGGTTTTTCAATGCCCATAAATTCCTCTATTATTTTAGCTCCAACCCATAGATCAAGATGGGATGGATTAGTTCTCACTATGGCAATGGGTAGAAGGGTTACCAAGAAGGATTGCAAGTTTATGGTTACAAAATCCGAAATGCGAGGAATACAAGGCTGGTTTTTAAAAAGGCTTGGATGTTTTTCGATAAATCAATTATCGCCATCCCTTACGACCCTAAGATACGCTATTGATCTTATAGAAAAAAGGGAACAATTAGTTGTTTTCCCTGAAGGTAAAATCAACAAATATAGTAGAAAATTAGTCCTAAAAGAAGGGTTATATAGATTAGCGCGATTAGCTATAAAAAAAACAGAAACTATTACCATCATTCCTATAGGAATTGCTTATAGTGAAGTTTCTCCTAAATTCAGGAGCGAGTTTTGTTTATCCTTTGGACAACCCATAGTAATGAATGATTATTTAAACCTTAATATCTTGGAATTCAATAAATTTTTATATAAAAAAATGATCAAAGAGGAAGAAATAGCATTAAAAAATGTCCGTAGATGAATCCGCAATAAGTTAGTATTGTTTTTAATAATTTAAAGAGAAAATGAAATTCTTAAGATTAATCCCAATCTTATTTATAATTTTTGGAAATTTTCCATATAAAAACTTAGTTTATGCAGAGATCAAGAATCCTAAAGACTACAAAGTTCTCTCAAATGAAAGTAAAAAGCTCTCTATCTCAAACGTAAAATATTTCATAGATCAAGGCGATAAATCTATAACAAAAGGTGATATTGATGAAGCTAAAGCTTCTTACTTAGATGCAAGAAAATTAGCCAAGCAACTTGCATCTTTTTATTCTGATCTAAATTCATCCTTCAAGGGAGTGGATGCAAGAATACCAAAAGAAATGCAAAGAAAAGGGAAGAAAATTTTACAGATTTTGGCAACATCGAATGAAAGATTAGCGTCTCTATATATAAAAACCGAAGAACCAGAGGTTGCTGTACCCTTACTAATTGAAAACATTAGGATAATGTCTCCTAATAGCTCAGAGGGTAGAAAGGCTTATGAAACATTAATCCAATTGGGATTTGTTGAAACTAAATACAAAGGCTAATTAGATTTAATTATGATTACGAAAGAAGAAGTTATTAGTTTAATTAATAAAAAATTACCGAGTTCCAAAGTTTTTGTTGAAAACTTAAAAGGAAATGATCATTTACAAGTAACTGTAATTGCATCTGAATTTAATGGATTATCATTGGTTAAACAACACCAGCTAGTCTATTCTGCATTAAAAGAAAAACTAGCTTCAGAAGCTATTCATGCACTCGCATTAAAAACAGAAACCCCTAATTGAATTATGGAAAACTTAACAAAAGAAAAAATACAAAAACTTATTGATTCAAATCCTGTCATGGTCTTCATGAAAGGAACTAAATTAATGCCTCAATGCGGGTTCTCAAACAATGTAGTTCAAATTCTAAATTCCCTAGGTGTAGAATTTAGTACTTTTGATGTTTTAAGTGACTTCGAAGTAAGAGAAGGTATCAAAGAATATTCAGATTGGCCAACAATTCCTCAAGTCTACCTAAAAGGAGAATTTTTAGGTGGTTCAGATATTCTTATTGAAATGTACAATTCAGGATCTCTAAAAGAAAAAATAGAAATCGAATTAGCGTCTTAAGACAATTGTGAGTATAAATACTGACATTAATTAATAAAAATTAATATTTTAAATCCTTTTTTTATCAAAAAATCCTTTATTTTCTTCTCCTTCTGGATCAATAAAACTTGATGGATCTAAAATCCATCTTTCAATTAATCTTTCTAAATTCTCTTGATCTCTTTGCTCTAAAGTACTGCAATTCCTTAAGGCTTGGAGATAACCATCACTATATAATTTAAGATCAGAAGGCGTGTGAAAACGAGTAACCAAGTCTTGACAACCATCGCAAATCGACTGAAAATGACGAACTGCTTTTGGGTTTTCAAATAATGTCATAATTCGATAGATTCCGATTTTTATTTAGCATTTGTTATACCTTATTAAGGATAAAAAAAAACTTGCCTGGTCAAACAGTAATTAAGAATGCAATCAACTGAGCAAATCTTAGCTTCAACTCCTGGTAGTTCGCAATTGCCTACGACCTCTCAAACCCCATCGAGAGTTCTTGTTGTTGAACCTCACCCCACACTAAGAACTGTATTAGTTCAAAGACTTCGCCAAGATGGTCATCTTGCTGCTGCCGTAGGATCAGCAATGGAGGCTATAGATTTGTGCAGAGAACAGTCACCTGATCTATTGGTTAGCGCAGAAATATTAGAACAAAATACAGCAATGAGATTAGCTCAACAACTGGGATGTTCTGTTATTGTTTTAACTGCAAGGTCAGGTGTTGAAGCATTAGTAAACTTATTAGATGAAGGCGCTGATGATGTTCTCAGGAAGCCATTTGGACTAGAAGAGTTGGCTGCTAGATGTAGGACCCTTTTAAAAAGAGGGAGAATAGGATTACAAGAGAAAGTTGAAGTAGGCCCTCTAGAAGTTCATCTACTTTTAAGACAAGTAACTCTTAGCGAGAAGCCTGTAGAACTTAGCCCAAGAGAGTTTGCCCTCCTTTGCGCCCTTCTTATGCCCCCAGGTATGGTAAGAAGTCGACAAGAGCTTCTAAGGATGGCTTGGCCCCCATTCAGCGGAGGGCCAAGATCTGTTGATACCCAAGTATTAACCCTGAGAAGAAAATTAGAGCAGGCAGGCTTAGGAGAAGGAGGTGGTATAACCACCGTAAGACAACAAGGTTATAGATTCAGTATCGATAATATTTAATTTAGAAAAGCAAATAGTTCACCTATAATCATTAAACCTGAAAGCAACGTCAATAACTTATAAGTCCAAAGAGGTGATATATAAGACATTTCATTAGTAGCAATATCAGTTTTTCTAGTAATAATTAACAAAAATTTTTCTAAATTTTCCACCCTTTGCGGAATAAGAAAATTATCGCCTCGATGAGTATTAAAGTAAAAAACCTTACTTCCCT
>CACJUL010000001.1 GCA_902596585.1 uncultured Prochlorococcus sp. | reverse complement strand
TTATGAACCTTTTTTGATGGTGATTACCCCAAATTTTCAATGTATATTATCAATTGCTGGAGAAAAAGATAAAAAAAATCTATTAATGAAATGTGATGAAGAAAGCCTAAAAATTTCAATTGAATTAATGCATGCAAAATTAAATCAAGAAGATTATGAGGAAGGAGTAAAATTTCGAAATGCAATCAATAATTTAGGTAACCTTAATATTAACAATAAATTTGAAAAATTATTTTGGCCAATATTATCGGCAAAATTAGCAAATAATACGCCGAGTCACAATATACAGAATTCTGCAATAAATGATGAAAAAAATGTGCAAATAACTGAAGCAAAATTATTACGTGCAATTTCTCATGAAGTAAGAACTCCTTTGGCAACAATAAGAACTCTTATAAGTTCTACTTTAAAAAAATATAAAATGGATGAATCAATGAGAAATCGTTTAATTCAAATAGATAATGAATGTAATGAACAAATTGATAGGTTTGGTTTAATCTTTAATGCAGCAGAATTAGTTGGTAATGAAGAACCATCATTGAATAATTTGGCGAAAATTAATTTAGCCGAAATTTTCAAAAAGCTTTCTCCTTTGTGGAATAAACAATTAAATCGACGTGGTATTTCTTTGAAGATAGATATTCCCAAACAACTTCCACAAATTTTGAGTGATTCTGAAAAATTAGAATTAATGTTAAGAGGATTAATTGATAAAAATACTAGAGGATTAAAAGAAGGTAGTACATTGATTTTAGAATTAAGGCCAGCCGGTCAAAAACTCAAACTTCAACTCAAAGTGCAAAAATTAGATAACAATCAAAAAGAAATTCAAAAGAAAGAGAGTGGTTCTGATATTGGCCCTGTTTTAAATTGGAACCCTCAAACTGGAAGTTTACAACTTAGTCAAAATGCTACTCAAAAATTGTTAGCCAGTTTAGGAGGGCATGTCACACAAAGACGTGATACAGGTTTGACAGTATTTTTTCCGATTTCAGATGCAAAATGAAATGAGAATAAGTTATACATATATTAAATAATGTAGAAAATTTCCTATTAATTTTGAATTTTGCAAAATATGAATGCTAATTTCTTATTAGAAATAACTCAAAATTTAGGATGACTGAAACTTTAGTTGGTCAATTTCCAAAGCATATAGGAAGTACTGGGGGTTTATTAAACTCAGCAGAAACCGAAGAAAAATATGCAATTGTATGGAAAAGTTCAAAGGAACAAGCATTTGAATTGCCCACCGGTGGAGCGGCTATTATGCATGAAGGTGATAATTTAATGTACTTTGCTAGAAAAGAGCAATGCCTTGCATTAGGGACACAATTAAGAGCCTTTAAACCAAGAATTGAAGATTTTAAAATCTACCGAATTTTCCCAGGTGGCGATATTGAATTTTTACACCCAAAGGATGGTGTTTTCCCTGAAAAAGTAAATGAAGGTAGAGAGAAAGTAGGTCATAATCCTAGGAGAATAGGTGAGAATCCTAATCCAGCTGGTTTGAAATTTACAACTAAGAATACTTTTGATTAACTTCCTTAAAGTTGATATAAAAGAAAAATATAATTATAATTTGGGCTGACATTATTGATATGATCAGCTCACAGAAAGATAGTTTTTTAAAAGCTTTTAAAGAAGGTAAAAATTTTATACCTATTGTTGAAACTTGGCCAGCAGATTTAGAGACTCCATTATCGACCTGGTTAAAACTATCTTCAGAAGATTCTCATGGTGTTTTTCTTGAATCTGTTGAAGGTGGGGAGAATTTGGGTAGGTGGAGTATTGTTGCTACTAAACCTCTTTGGGAAGCCGTTTGTTATGGAGAAGAAATAGTTAAAACTTGGAATAATGGCAAAACTGAAACACATAAAGGTGATCCTTTCGATATTTTAAAAATTTGGACAAAGGAGTACAAGTCAACCATGCTTGATGACTTACCATCAATTGGACAGTTATATGGATCTTGGGGTTATGAATTAATAAATCGAATAGAACCAAGCGTTCCCATAAATGAAATACCAGAAAACAATATCCCATACGGTTCCTGGATGTTTTTTGATCAGTTAGTTGTTTTTGATCAAATAAAAAGATGTATTACTGCAGTGGTTTATGCAGATACAACTTCTTCAAAAGAGTGCTCAATTGAAGAGTTGTATCAAAACTCAATTTCTAAAATTCAGAAAACTAGAAATTTAATGAGAGTTCCTCTAAAAGAAAATGAGTTTTTAGATTGGAATGAGAATGAGAATTTGAATTTAGATCTAGAAAGTAATTGGGAGAAAAAAGATTTTGAGGATGCAGTACTCTCTGCAAAAGAATACATAAGAAAGGGAGATATCTTCCAAATAGTTATAAGTCAGAGATTCCAAACTCAAGTCAATAATGATCCCTTTAATTTATATAGAAGTTTGAGGATGGTTAATCCATCTCCATACATGTCATTTTTTGATTTTGGCTCATGGTATCTGATAGGTTCAAGTCCTGAAGTCATGGTTAAAGCAGAAAAAAATAAAAATAATCAGATTGTTGCAAGCTTAAGACCAATAGCTGGCACAAGACCTAGAGGTATTGATAATGAACAAGACTTGGAATTAGAGAAGGAATTATTAAAAGATCCAAAAGAGATAGCTGAGCATGTAATGCTAATTGATCTTGGGAGAAATGATCTTGGAAGAGTTTGTGAAATTGGTACTGTTAAGGTTAAGGATTTAATGGTTATTGAGAAATATTCACATGTTATGCATATAGTCAGTCAAGTGGAGGGAATTTTAAAAAATAATGCCGATGTATGGGATTTGCTCAAAGCATCCTTTCCCGCTGGCACAGTAACTGGCGCCCCAAAAATAAGAGCAATGCAATTGATTAAGCATTTTGAAAAAGATGCTAGAGGACCTTATGCTGGTGTATACGGATCTGTTGATATTAACGGCGCATTAAATACAGCAATTACGATAAGAACCATGATAGTTAAACCCTCAAGAGATGGGAAATATGATGTATCAGTGCAAGCAGGAGCTGGAATAGTTGCTGATTCTTTGCCTGAAAATGAATATCAAGAGACGATAAATAAAGCAAAAGGGATACTAAAAGCATTAGCCTGTTTGGATAAATAAATGAGTCAAAATAATCTTTATAAAGGTTTTGAGGTGGAACTTTTCACAGGTTCTTTAAATTCTCATATTGGTGTTTCGGCTGAAATTGAGAAACAATTCCCTGATTTTGTAAAAGAGCCAGATAACAGAAACGTTGAATACATAACAAAACCTGAAAAAGACTACGGTTCTTTATATGACAAATTAATAACTCCAAGAAAAAAGTTAAGGAAGTGGCTAAATACTAAAAATTTAACAATTATTCCTTCATCTACTCTTTGTTTTAGACACGATATTCAATTTCAAAGATCTGATATTGACAACGTCTATCATCAATTTATTCAAGATAATTATGGAATATCTATTGCAACTTCAAGTATCCATATAAACATAGGAATAAATGATTTAGATAAGCTTTTTGCAGCTATTAGACTCATAAGATCTGAGGCTGCTTTGTTTCTATCTTTAAGTGCTAGCTCACCTTTTTTAAATAATAAAATTACAGAAAATCATTCTCAGAGATGGATTCAATTTCCTAAAACACCAAGTAAAGTACCTTTTTTCGTTAATCATAATTCTTATATAGATTGGATCGAAGAAAATATTGCTAATAAAAATATGCAAAATATCAGGCATTTCTGGTCTTCAATTCGACCAAATGGACCTAAAAGGCCATTAATTCTTGATCGTTTGGAATTAAGAATTTGTGATTTTGTTCATGACATTAATTTACTATTGGGGATAACGGCCATGCTAGAACTCAGGATTTTGCATCTTTTTGAGAATATAAATACTTTAGACCCTCTATTTGCAAGTATGTTTTCTATTGATGAATTACCAGATATATGTGATCAAAATGAAATTAATGCTGCTAGAGATAGTTTGAATTCAGAGTTAATACGCTGGCAAGATGGTAAAAAAATTATTTGTAGAGAATGGATTCAAGACTTATTATCAGATTTATCATCAACTGCAGATAAATTTAATATGAAACATCTTTTGTACCCTATCTATACATTGCTTGAAGAAGGTAATCAATCTATGAAATGGATAAATCAATATAAAAGAGGGGTTTCTATTGAGCAAATCATGAAAATTACTATCGATGATATGATCAAGAATGAAGATGAGAGTATTTGATTATTTAAACAAAAATTTAATCTGAATATTTTTACTTGTGACATAATTAATATATGGAATCTTATCAACAGAATGAAAATAATAAAGTGGATCTTATAACTAACAATGACCCGCTTGATAAAAATCGTCTTTTAATTGAGGACCTATGGGAATCTGTACTTAAAGAAGAATGCCCAGAAGATCAGGCAGAGAGACTGATTCAACTTAAAGAATTAAGTTATTCAAAACAAATTGACAGTGATAGTTCAAAAACTTTTAAAAATGAGATAGTTAGTATTATAAATTCTATGGATTTGGCAGAATCAATAGCAGCAGCAAGGGCGTTTTCATTATATTTTCAACTCGTGAATATTTTGGAACAAAGAGTTGAGGAAGATAGATATATTCAAAGCTTCACTAATAAAAATGTTAAAAAGTCTCCTGATAATCTTGATCCTTTTGCTCCAGCATTGGCCAGGCAAAATGCTCCAGTAACTTTTAGAGAATTATTTTATAGGTTGAGGAAATTAAACGTGCCGCCAGGAAAATTAGAAGAGTTGCTACAGGAAATAGATATTCGTTTAGTTTTTACTGCTCATCCGACCGAGATAGTAAGACATACGATTAGACATAAACAAACTAGAGTCGCAAATTTATTAAAAAAAATACAAGTTGAGCAATTTTTATCAAAAGAAGAAAAACATTCTCTAAAAACTCAGTTAAAGGAGGAAGTAAGACTTTGGTGGAGAACTGATGAATTGCATCAATTTAAACCTTCAGTTCTAGACGAAGTTGATTATGCTTTGCATTATTTTCAGCAAGTTTTATTCAATGCAATGCCCCAATTGAGAGGCAGAATCGCTGAAGCACTTACTGAAAACTATCCAGATGTTCAAATGCCCTCTGAATCTTTTTGTAACTTCGGTTCTTGGGTCGGCTCCGATAGGGATGGTAATCCATCGGTAACTCCTGATATTACATGGAGAACTGCTTGCTACCAAAGACAGTTGATGTTGGAAAGGTATATTATTGCAATTTCTAATCTAAGAGATCAATTAAGTGTTTCTATGCAATGGAGTCAGGTAAGTTCTTCTCTATTAGAGTCATTAGAAACAGATAGGGTTAAGTTTCCAGAAATATATGAAGCTAGGGCTACAAGATATAGATCAGAACCCTACAGATTGAAATTGAGTTATATCTTAGAAAAGTTAAGGTTAACGCAAGAAAGAAATAATCTATTAGCGGAAAGTGGGTGGAAATTTGACTTAGAAGGAGAAATGGATACTAAAAGTATAGATAAAGTTGAAAACTTATATTACAAATCAGTGAATGAATTTACCTATGATCTCGAGCTTATTAAAAATAGTTTAATCAGTACAGATTTAACTTGCGAGTCAGTAAATAACTTACTTACTCAAGTTCATATTTTTGGATTTTCTTTAGCAAGTTTAGATATTCGTCAAGAAAGTACAAGACATAGTGACGCTATACAAGAGCTTACAAATTATCTTGATTTATCTGTCCTGTATGACCAAATGAATGAAGAAGATAAAATTAAATGGCTCATAGAAGAGTTAAATACAAAAAGGCCTTTAATTCCAACTGACGTCAATTGGACAAAAACTACAGAAGAAACCTTCTCAGTTTTTAAAATGGTTAAGAGATTGCAGCAAGAATTTGGAAGTCGTATTTGTCATTCTTATGTAATTTCAATGAGTCATAGTGCATCTGATTTGCTTGAAGTTCTCTTATTGGCAAAAGAAATGGGACTCCTTGATCAAAATTCACAAAAGTCAAAATTATTAGTTGTTCCACTTTTTGAAACTGTTGAAGATCTTAAAAGAGCTCCAGAAGTAATGGAAAAGTTATTTAATTTAGATTTTTACCGATCATTATTGCCAAAAGTGGGAGAATCTTTTAAACCCCTTCAAGAATTAATGCTTGGGTATTCTGATAGTAATAAAGATTCAGGTTTTGTTTCTAGCAATTGGGAAATTCATAGAGCTCAAATAGCTCTTCAAAATCTTGCAAGTAAAAATAACTTATTGCTTAGGCTTTTTCATGGAAGAGGCGGTTCTGTAGGAAGAGGGGGAGGACCAGCTTATCAAGCAATATTGGCTCAACCAAGCGGTACTTTAAAAGGACGAATAAAAATAACAGAACAAGGTGAAGTTTTGGCTTCAAAATATAGCCTACCGGAATTGGCTTTGTATAATCTAGAAACTGTTACTACAGCGGTTATTCAAAATAGTTTAGTAAATAATAGGCTTGATGCTACTCCAGAATGGAATCAATTAATGTCTAGGCTGGCAGAAACTTCAAGATCCCACTACCGAAAATTAGTTCATGAGAATCCCGATTTATTAAATTTTTTCCAAGAGGTCACTCCAATTGAAGAAATCAGTAAATTACAAATATCCAGCAGACCTGCGAGAAGAAAAAAAGGTGCAAAAGATTTGTCAAGTTTAAGAGCTATTCCATGGGTATTTGGTTGGACACAAAGTAGATTCCTTTTGCCAAGTTGGTTTGGAGTAGGTACTGCATTATCAACTGAATTGAATTCCGATCCTCAACAAATTGAATTATTAAGAGTACTGCATCAAAGATGGCCATTTTTCAGGATGCTCATATCTAAGGTGGAAATGACTTTATCTAAGGTAGATCTTGAAGTCGCCAAATATTATGTTGACACTCTAGGTAGTAGAGAAAATAGGGAGTCTTTTGATGTCATTTTTGAAGTCATATCAAAAGAATATAATCTTACAAAATCTTTAATACTTGAAATTACTGGTAAAAATAAGCTCCTCGAATCTGATAGAGACTTAAAATCATCAGTCAACTTGAGAAATAAGACAATAATTCCATTAGGATTTTTGCAAGTTTCACTTTTAAGAAGACTAAGGGACCAAACAAGACAACCTCCAATTAGTGAATTTCTTATTGATAAAGATGAGTCCACAAGAGCTTATAGTAGAAGCGAACTATTGAGAGGGGCACTTTTAACTATTAATGGGATAGCAGCTGGCATGAGAAATACAGGTTGATTATTGCAATACTTTTCTAAAAAAAAACTTGTTCTTCCTGAAGGTTATTTTGTTAACTCTTCCAAAATCCCATTAGCTAAAGAAGTAAATAAACTTTTAGCTAATTGCGGATGTGAGACATTTCCAATAAAACCCCTTTCTGAAGCTATTAAGAAAAGTAATTTCTTCTTCACAATACAAAACGAAATAAAAAATAAGTTATATGGCTTTGTTAGGGTTACCTCCGACAGAGGTTTGAATGCAAATTTGTGGAATTTAAGTGCAGTAACGGGAAATAACCAGAACCTCTTTTATTCTGTATTGCTTCAAGTTACTCTTGAGAAAATAAATAGAGAAATGCCTGGATGCAGTATTTCTGTACAAGCTCCAATATCTTCATTGAAGAGTATGGAACAAAGTGGTTTTATTATTGATCCAAATGGAATAAGAGTAATGGGATATAAACTTTAAAAGATATTTTACGAGCATGGAGGGATTCGAACCCCCGACTCTCAGAACCGGAATCTGATGCTCTATCCAACTGAGCTACATGCCCTTTAATTTTTCAATTTCTTTAAAGAAAATCTAAATAATTTAAACTTAGCTAATTTAATTAATGAATGCATAAAAAAAATTTTTTTAAATAAACTAAAAATTCAAAATTTTCGAAATCATAAATGTTTTGAAATTGACCTGAAAGAGCAAAGAGCTATTGTTTTAGGTTGTAACGGCATTGGCAAGTCGAATTTACTTGAATCTATTGAATTTTTAAGTCAATTAAAATCTAATAGAGCATTAAGTGATAAAGATTTAATAAAAAATGATAGTGATATGGCGGTAGTTACAGGGCAAATAGATTTTAGAGATGACTTAAAGTTAAATCTATTTCGACAAGGCTCAAAAAAAATTTATGTTAATGAATCAATCTTGAAAAAGCAGAGTGAAATAAAAAATTATATTCGCAGCGTATGTTTCTGTTCTAATGATATAGATATCGTTAAAAGTGAACCTAGTTATCGAAGAACATGGATTGATAAAGTCGTATCTCAACTTGAACCAGTTTATTTAGACTTAATAAGTAGATTTAATAGACTTTTAAAACAAAGAAGTCATTTTTGGCGTTCGGAAAACTTCCAAAAGAATCAATCTTCAGATATTGTTGAAAGCTTTGATATTCAAATGTCAATAATTAGTACAAGAATTTTTAGGCGTAGAAGAAGAGCTTTATTAAAAATAAAACCATACGTTGAATACTGGCACAATCACTTAAGTAAATCTAAGGAGCAAATAGGTATTAATTATCTTTCAGGAATACAAAATATAAGTATTGAAGAAGAAGAAGAAGAAGTTATTTGTAAAAAAATAGCGGAACAACTATTAAATCAACGATCACTGGAAGCATTAACTGGTAAATGCAATTTTGGACCTCATCGCGATGATGTCGAGTTTCTGATAAATAATATTTCTGTTAGAAAATATGGTTCATCCGGTCAACAAAGGACTTTTATATTGGCTTTAAAGATGGCAGAACTAGATTTATTAACTAAAACATTAAATGTTCCTCCAATACTTATATTGGATGACGTTTTGGCAGAACTAGATATTACAAGGCAAAATTTGTTACTTAATTCTGTTGGCAAAGATAGTCAATGTTTTATAAGTGCGACACATTTAGACAAATTTAATCAGTCTTTCGTAGGCACCTCACAAATGATTCACTTATGATTCAAAATGTTACTATTTTTAGCTAATCTTATATTTAAATAAAATTTCTTAATGAAAGCTTCAAAAAAAAATCAAATTTTAAGTTCGTTTAGTAATGATCAAAAATTAAGTCATCAAAGTAAACACCTTTTATTGGAACTTTATAGATGCGATTATGAAAAATTAAATGATGAATCTTTTTTGCGCTGTTCATTAAATAAAGCCGCCAAATTTGCAAATGCAACAGTTTTGAATTTGATCAGTAATAAGTTTGAACCTCAAGGTGTAACTGCAATTGCATTACTAGCTGAATCCCATATTTCGATACATACTTGGCCAGAATCAAATTATTCTGCAATCGATATTTTTACATGTGGTCAAAAAATGTTGCCAGAATTTGCTTGTAAATATTTAATTGAAGCTTTGAAAGCAGAAGAACATTCTTTGCGTATCATTGAGCGGAATCCACCAGTAGCAGTTCTAAAAAAAATGAGAACTGCAGTTTAATTTGAAATATTTATCTATTTAATTTTCCACTTATTAGTCCTTCAAGATCTAGGCTTGTGCAATTAAAACCCAAATTAGAAAAGTATTGAACTAAATCAATGAAATTATATTTTTTAAAAAAATGTTTTAATTCATCTTGGGGAATTTCTATTCTAGCAGTAGAGCCTTGGCATCTAACTCTGACCTCTGATATACCACCTTCTTTGAGATATTCTTCTGCTTTTTCAACCATTTTAAGTCTCTCACTGGTTATTTTATGACCATAAGGAAATCTTGATGATAAGCAAGGCTGAGCAGGTTTATCCCACCAAGGAAATCCCAGTGCTCTTGAAATGTCTCTAATATCTTTCTTTGAAAATTTAAATTTAGCGAGGGGAGAAATAACACCTGCTTTCTTTGCTGCTTCTATCCCTGGTCTGTAATCTTTGAGATCATCAAGATTGACTCCATCTAAAACAATTTTGTAATTAAGTTTTTTAGATAAGTAGTTTGTATGCTTATGAAGCTCTTTTTTACATGCAAAGCACCTATCTTTAGGATTTTGACTATAACTTGGTTGGTCTAATTCTGATGTTTTAACTTCTAAATGCTTCACTCCAATCCACTTTGCTTGACTTCTTGCTTCTTCACGAAGTGTATTGGCTAATGCAGGAGAAACTCCAGTAATCGCAATGGCTTTACTCCCTAATTGCTCGAATGCTATTGATGCTACTAGCGCACTGTCTACTCCTCCTGAATAAGCAATACAAACACTATCAAGATTTTTAATGTATCTCCTTATTGTATAAAGCTTTTCACTTTGTTCATCAGAGAGAATTTCTAGTTGATTGAACATGCTATTTACTTTAAAATTCAAATTACCTATGAAGAGGTTGAATTTATTATTAAATTTTTAATAATAACCTTAACTATATCTTAGATTAAATTTATTTACGTTGGTCAATTGACGAATACAACTGGAAATAGAGGAATTGGAATTGTTACAGCAAGTGACAGTCAAGAAAGATCAAAAGGTCAATTGCATATTTATGATGGGGAAGGTAAGGGTAAAAGTCAGGCTGCTTTAGGTGTCGTGCTCAGGACAATAGGATTAGGAATCTGCGAAAAAAGACAGTCAAGAGTCCTACTATTAAGATTTTTAAAAGGTCCTGAGAGGTCATATGATGAGGATTCAGCTATAGAAGCCTTACAGAGAGGTTTCCCACACTTAATTGACCATGTAAGGACAGGAAGATCAGAATTTTTTACTGCTGATCAGGTGACAAAGTTTGATATTGGTGAGGCCGAGAGAGGTTGGAATATTGCTAAAGGAGCAATTGCTAGTTCTCTTTATTCTGTGGTTGTACTAGATGAGTTAAATCCAGTGCTTGATCTAGGAATGCTTGATATCCAAGAAGTAGTTAATTCCCTTCAAAATCGTCCTGATGGTCTGGAAATAATTATTACCGGAAGGGCAGCTCCTCTTTCTTTGGTCAGAATATCTCAACTCCATTCAGAAATGAGACCACGTTTAACGGCAGACCTATCAAAACTAACAGGAAAAAGGGAATATACTGGTGGAATTGAAATTTATACGGGTGAAGGTAAAGGTAAATCCACAAGTGCACTTGGTAAGGCGCTCCAAGCTATTGGTAAAGGAATATCTCAAGATAAAAGTCATAGAGTTTTAATATTACAGTGGTTGAAAGGTGGAAATGGTTATACCGAAGATGCCGCTATTGAAGCTTTAAGAGAAAGTTACCCACATTTGGTAGATCATTTGCGCTCAGGTAGAGATGCAATTGTGTGGAGAGGTCAACAACAACCAATTGATTATGTTGAAGCTGAGAGAGCATGGGAAATCGCTAAAGCTGCAATTTTGAGTGGTTTGTATAAGACAATTATTTTGGATGAATTGAATCCAACTGTTGATTTAGAGCTACTGCCTGTTGAATCAATACATCAAACGCTCTTAAAAAAACCAGCAGAAACAGAAGTTGTTATTACTGGGAGATGTAAAAATGAACCCTCTTACTTTGAACTTGCTGATGTTTACTCTGAAATGGTTTGTCATAAGCATTATGCAAATGTAGGAGTTGATTTAAAAAGAGGTGTAGATTACTAAATAAACTTTAAGATATTAATTGCATAATATTGTTTTTACCTTTTCAATGCCCCCTTCAATTGATCTGGATTGAATTTTAAATTTAGATAGTATTTTTGATGCTTGTTTAGAGCGTTTACCAGATTTACATATTGTGAAAACTTCTTTAATTAAACTTTCTTTTTTAATATATTCTAAGTCAAAATCTTTGTTCAAATGACTGAGTGGAATTGATATAGAACCCTTTATTGCAGAAGTGGAAAATTCTTCATTTTCCCTAACATCAATTAAAAGAATTTTATTGGGTTTTAATTTATATATCTTTTTAAAATCACTAGCATTAATACTGTTAATTTCATTATTTTCCTCAAAACATTGATTATCACTATAAAAATCCTCAAATTGAGAAAGATTTTTGATTCGTTGATTTACTTGAGATCTTTCAAGGTGTAATTTCTTTATATTCATATTTAAAAGATCTAAAACTAAAATTGTTCCATCTAAAATTTCACCTTTTTTTAAAATGATTTTGATGATCTCATTCACTTGAAGAATTCCTATTAAACCTGTTGAAACTCCTACGACCCCATATTCTGCGCAACTAGGAATAGCATTTTTTGAAGGTGATTCTGGAAGCAAGTCTCTCAGATTAGGACTTTTTTTATGAAGGTTAAAAACACTCACTTGCCCTTCAAAACCTTGTACACTTCCAAAGACAAGAGGTTTATTTAGTATTAGGCATGAATCATTTATTAAATATCTAGTGCCAAAGTTATCTGAGCAATCGCAAATAACATCAAATTGTTCAATTATTTTCAAAGCATTATTTGGATTAATTCTTTCTGCAAATGTTAATAATTCAGAATTAGGATTTAATTTTTTTATTCTTTCTCGGGCAGAATCTATTTTAAGATTGCCAATAGTATCTGTTTCATGAATTATCTGTCTTTGGAGATTAGACTTCTCAACGTAATCGTTGTCTATTATTCCAATTTTGCCAATTCCTGTTGCAGCTAGATAAAGCAAAACAGAAGAACCTAGACCGCCTGCTCCAATACACAAAACCGAGCTGTTTTTTAGGTTTAGTTGCCCCTCATAACCTATCTCTTTGAGGGTTAAATGTTTTTGATATCTTTCTTGTTCATCTGAATTTAGGAAATTAAATTTGATATCTTTTGAGACTTTCATTTCTTAATTTCGCAAAATAGTCTTATGAAGATATGATAATTAAAATAAAAAATTTAATGTTTAAAAGATTTCTTTTTTGTGGAAATTATTAATGTTTTTGTGATAACAATTTAATATTGGTTAATTTATTTAAAAAAAAATTTTAAAATTATTTCTAAAATTCATAAATATCAACACATAAAAAAAATACAAAATGTGTCGGTTCGGAATTACATACTATAAAAAGGTAGCAAATAGACGATTTTTCCGTTATTGTCATGTTCATATATCGTGATAACTGATTTCATGAGTGAAAACACACCAGAGTCAAATCAAGACTCCGGCTCCGCTACAAGCTCAGAAACTAAAAGCTTTTCAGACAAGTACTCTGATGCCATGGGAAAAGTCAATGAAACCCTTGGTAACGTCGATTGGACTCAAATGGGTAAATATGGCAAAGCGGCAGGAATTATTGCCGTTGTCGTAATAGCTCAGATAATTATTAAAGTTATTATTGACACGATAAATTTTTTCCCAATTCTTCCTGGTTTACTTGAACTTCTAGGCGTAATTGTGGTTGGTCAATGGAGCTGGCAGAATCTTCGTACTAGTGAAAATCGTGAAGCTGTTTTAGATAAGGTTCAAAACCTTAAAAAGACATATTTAGGTTAGTACAAATTTAAAAACTGATTATTTCTTTTACGTAATTTTTAACTTGACTAAGATATGATCCCCCAAACATATTGGCATGGTTCAATATGTGATAAAAATTGTAAATAATAACTCTCTTTTCGAATCCTTCTTTTAAAGGAAAAATTTTATGATATTCTTCATAAAATTCTTTTCCAAAACCGCCAAATAATTTAGTCATTGCTATATCTACTTCATTATCTGCCCACCAAGATGCAGGATCGTATATTACACCTTTACCATTTTCGTCCATTCCAACATTTCCTGACCATAAATCACCGTGAACAAGACTATTTATTGGTTCATGATTCACCAATTCTGATTTAATTTTCTTTTTAATTGTATTTATAGTTTCTTTGTCTAAAACATTCGATTGAAGTATTGATAATTGAGGTATTATTCTTAAGTTTAAAAAGCAATCTATCCAATTATCTTCCCAACCTTTTTTTTGATGAGTTATTCCGATAAAACCTTCAACGGGATACCCAAACATTATTGGATTTGATTCATTTGAATTTAAGTGCATTTCTCCTAATCCTTTTCCAAGTTTTTTTTGGTTAAAGTTTTGCATATCTATCCATTCAATTAAAAGAATTTCTACATTGTTTATATTTTTATAAGCAAAAACTTCTGGAATAACTAAGTTTTCTTGATTAATAAACTTTTTTAAATTTTGAAGACAATTTTTTTCAAATTTAAGAAATTTTTTGTTTCTATCGTTTCTTTTAAGGAATAATTTTTTGTCTGAGAATTCTATTTTCCATGAACTATGAATTTCACCTCCATGTACTTGTTCAATACTTTTTGGATAAGCTTCACCTAATTCATCACAAATTTCGCTAATTTCAATAGGGGATAATGTTTGCATTTAATGAGCGAGTCCGAAATTGTTGTTGTTGGCGCTGGTATAGCAGGATTAACTTCTGCAGCGATTTTATCAAAACTAGGTTTCTCAGTCACTTTAATCGAATCTCATTATCAATCAGGAGGATGTGCCGGTACTTTTAAAAGAAAGAATTATATTTTTGATGTTGGTGCCACTCAAGTTGCGGGTTTAGAGAAAGGCGGAATACATCATAGAATTTTTGATTTTTTAGATATTCCAATCCCTGAAGCCACCATTTTAGATCCTGCTTGCATTGTTGATTTAAAAGATGGTAGTCCGCCCATCCCTATTTGGCATAAAAAAAGCAAATGGATTACTGAACAAGAAAAGCAGTTTCCTGGAAGTCGCAGATTTTGGAAACTTTGTAACCTGATACATCAAAGTAATTGGATATTTGCCAATAATAATCCTGTATTGCCAATTAGTAATTTTTGGGATTTTTCTCAACTTGTTAAAGCACTAGTCCCATCAAATCTTGTCACAGGCTTCTTACTTAAATCTTCTATTTTTGATTTATTACGCATTTGTGGATTATCCAAGAATCAGCGCTTGATTAAATTCTTAAATCTTCAACTCAAACTATATTCTCAAGAGGATGTCTATAATACTGCAGCACTTTATGGTTCTACTGTTCTACAGATGTGTCAACAGCCACATGGTCTATGGCATCTTAAAAAATCTATGCAGTCTTTAAGTGAAGCATTAGAAAGTTCATTGAGTAAAACTGGAGTTAATCTAATTTTTGGGCAGAAAGTTAATTCTATAAATTTTGATGAGGTAAGTAAGTGTTGGAAAGTATCTGCCAATTCAAAAAAGAATTCATTTATTTATCAATCAAAAGATTTAATTTATACCGCCCCTCCTCAATCTTTGCTTAAGCATTTGAAATATCCTTTGAATAGAAAACAAATTTATAAAAATCGACTTAAAAATTTGCCTGATCCTAGTGGAGCTGTTGTTTTTTATTCAGCATTAAAAAAAGAAAATATTAAAAAAATTTCCTCCAATCATTATCAATTTGTTTCATCCGAATTTGGTTCTTTATTTGTCTCAATTAGTGATGAAGATGATGGAAGAGCTCCAAAAGGTGAGGTTACTTTAATAGCCAGTATTTTTACTAAGACGAAAGATTGGTTTGAATTGGATAAACAAAATTACGTAAAGAGGAAAAATGATTTCATGAAAAAAATATCTCTCGAATTGGAAAGTCACTTTGATATTTCACCTGAAAATTGGCTGCATAGGGAATTAGCGACCCCATTGGGATTTGAAAAATGGACAAATAGACCCAATGGAATAGTCGGTGGGCTTGGTCAAAATCCAGATATCTTCGGTTTATTTGGATTATCAAGTAGAACTCCTTTTGAAGGTTTATGGCTATGTGGAGATTCAATTTATCCAGGAGAGGGAACTGCTGGTGTTAGTCAGTCAGCATTAATGGTTTCAAGGCAAATCTTAGCCTCCAAAGGCATGGGAAATTTTAATTTATAAAATTTTCTCTGATTACTTTTGCTTCAGAAAGTTTTTTAGAAAGTAATGCCCAATTTTTTCTCTTTATAAGGGATTCCAATGTATTCAGCTTATTTTTAAAATTATCAATAGCATTTAGAACATTAATTTGATTATTAATAGCTAAATCTAAGCCTAATTGTGCATTACCGCCCCCAACTCTCGAAGTGTCAGCAAATCCTGTAGCTGCAAGCTTTTGAGTTAGATCTAATAAAGATTGATTATTTTTTGTATGTACAGTTTCTATCAGAGCAGAAGCTAAAAATATAGGCAAATGAGAAATTAGAGATACTGCTTCATCATGTTCTTTTACCGAGGCATGGAAAATTTCACAATCCATTGATTTTATAAGCCGAGAAAGAGTTTTGATTGCATCTAAATTACTATTTTGAGTAGGGGTAATAATCCATTTGGCATTTTTAAAAAGACCTTCAAAACCTGACTCAACCCCTTTTTTTTCTGTTCCTGCCATTGGATGTGATCCAATAAATAAGGGATGTAAATTTTCCCATGTTTTTACGATTGGTTCTTTAACAGATCCCACATCGGTTATTATTGTATCTTTTGGTATTGATGCAACTAATTCTTGGGATGGTCTTATCAAATCTTTGATAGGCAATGCCAAAATTATGAGCTTACATTCTTTTAATAAACTCAGATCACAGCTAACAAAATTTGCAAGTCTTTTTTCTTTAGCTTTTTTTTCATTAAATTCATTATTTGCTATTCCATAAATTGTATGGTTTAAACTTTGGAGTTTTAATCCTAATGATCCGCCAATTAAACCTAATCCGACTATTCCAATATTCATAGATTGATTAATTCGAGACTTTCTTATATTGATGAGAATTTTTGTATATTAGAGTCATAAATTTTTTATGTGTTTGGAATTAAATTTATTATAAATGCTTGAAATTTTAAGTCATCAATATTTAAAAAATTTTTTGAGAAATCAAAGTCCTAATTGGGAACATATCTATTCCTTTGGAAGAATAATTTCCAAGTGCATTGAAAATGATTCCACATGCTTAATTAATTCAGAAATTTTCTCTACCTATGATTGGTTACCCCCAATTTTGATTTCTCTATCTTTAAGTGAAGAAGATTCAATTTTTATTTTACCTGAAAAAAAAATTCAGTTCATACGCAAATTTCAAATTAATTCATTAAAAAATCTAGGTTTTAAGTATATTTTAAAAAATGATCAAATTATTTTTGCAAATCATCATGTGCGCTTGATAAAAATACAAGATCTACTTAATGATCCCAATTCTTCTAATCTTAGAAATCATCGAATAGTTTATTCTGGAACTGAAGATATAATAGAAGATCTAAAAAACCATTTTAGAATTTGTCTACTACAAAAGGATTGGATAAAGAATTCTAAACAATTTGAACTAATCAATCAAAAATTTATTTCAGTATACAATTCTTTGAAGAAAAAATTCTTCATGAGAAAGGTCTTAGGTAATAGTTATATCAATTTAGATGAAAAAGAAATTAGTTTTTTTTCAAAGTTTTTTTATGAAAATTCTTGCTTTTCTAATAAATTTGAGAGGGTTAACAAAGCATTATCCCAAGGTTGGGCTTGCTGGGTAAAATTAAATGATAAAAACTTAGATTGGAATTTGTATTTGCAGCCAATAGATGAACTTTCTCAAATTAAGCAATTTTTTTGTAAAAATAAATTTATTTTTTTATCAGCTTTGAGAAAAGATAATTTTTTGCAAATGTACTTTAAAAAGCATAGTTTAGATATTGACTTGGTCATTAATTTTAAAAGCAATTTTGAAGAGAAAAAGATCTCATTATATATACCATTCAAACAGTTGCTTCCCAATAATCCTCTTTTCACAAATTCAATCTTAGACAAATGCCAAAAGTTAATACTTTTTAGAAATGGTCTAACTTTAGTTTTGTCTGACGATATTGTTTTGAAAACTAGTATTGCTACAAAATTAGCTTCTAAGTATGGGAAGAGGGTATTACTTGAGACAATCCCTAGTCGTAATAATGCAATTCTTTGTTCTAGTTATGATTGGTGGATTATGAATTGTTGTTCAATACAAATTCCAGAACAAATCATCATTCCTTTACTTCCGATTCCGAACATGTCAGAGCCTATTAATTCGATTACAGTCTTTCATAAAAAAAAGCTTTCTCAAGACTGGTTTAGAGACTTCCTTCTTCCTCAAGCCAGAATCAAACTTGAAAGATCTATTTCGCCTTTAAGAAAGAATTCAGGTAAATTAATAATTTTAGACGGGAGAGCAAATAAAAGAAACTGGGGGAGATTACTTGTTCAAAACATTCAACCCTCCGAAAAAATTAACTACATGTTACCTTTCGATTAGGTTATGATTTTCTATATAACTTGATAAATATGGGTGAAGCAAAAAGAAGAAAAACATTGGGTTTACCTTCAAAAAAAAATAATACAAAAGCTAAATTTGATGAGTCCCCAAGATTATTTGAATGGCTCCCCCTTACAATTAATCAAAGAGATAGCCTAATTAAATTAACTATTAAGACTAGTTGGTTCGGAATTGGAGGGTTGGTGATTTTATGGATTGTGGTTAGATTTATAGGTCCTTCTGCTGGATGGTGGACTTTAGCTGATTCGTTATAATCTAAGCTACTGTTTTTATATCATTAACAGCGATAGTATTAGGGGTATTGCTATTTAATGCTTTCATTGAATTAGAACTGACTTCAGTCCCTTCTGTTAATTTTTCTTTAACGATGGATTCTACTTTATTTCTAATTTCTATGTTTTGATCAAGCCAAATAATTGTATTATCTCTTCCTTGTCCAATATTTTCTCCTTCATAACTATACCAAGCGCCTCTCCTTATTATGATGTTAGTCTCTTCTGCTAAATCTAATAGACATCCTGTTGTACTAATACCTTTTCCGAAGAGAATATCAAACTCTGCAATTCTAAATGGCGGTGCAACTTTGTTTTTTGCTACTTTCACTTTTGCTCTTATGCCGTATTCTTCTGTACCTCTTTTAAGAGTTTGAATTCTTCTGATATCAAGTCTCACTGAGGCGTAGAATTTCAATGCATTACCTCCAGTGGTTGTTTCTGGATTCCCGTATGTAACGCCGATTTTTAGGCGTAATTGATTCAGGAATATTACTGTACATCCAGACTTTCCAATGTTTCCGGTTATTTTCCTCATCGCTTGACTCATTAGCCTTGCTTGGCTTCCAATTACGTGATCTCCCATCTCCCCCTCAATTTCGGCTCTTGGAGTTAGTGCTGCTACCGAGTCAACAACTACAAGATCTACAGCACTCGATCTTATTAGCTGATCAACTATTTCTAGAGCCATTTCACCAGTGTCTGGTTGCGAAACTAGCAAATTTTCAACATCAACTCCCAACGAGGCTGCATAAACCGGATCAAGTGCATGCTCAGCATCTACAAATGCAGCCACTCCTCCATTTTTTTGTACCTCTGCAATTGCGTGAAGCGTTAATGTAGTTTTTCCTGAACTTTCTGGTCCGTAAACTTCTACTACTCTTCCTTTTGGATAGCCTCCTCCTAATGCTAAATCTAAGGTGAGTGCACCAGTAGATATTGTTTCTACTTTCATTCTTGATGCGTCGCCAAGTCTCATTATTGATCCGCGTCCAAAATTCCTTTCTATTTGGCCTAAGACTAGACTTAATGCCTTGTCTTTTTCTTTTGATTCAGTTGTTTTCTTTTCTTCAAGACTCATTGTTTGATTTATCGATTAAAGTTCTTGTACTTATTCTAGATTTGGAAATTTTTATTTAAACCAAACTTCATAAATACAAAGTATAGTACATCCGTACTCTAACTGATGATCTTTAAATTGCAACTATTTGCTCCAGATTTTCTAATGTTAATAATTCAATTCCATTATTTAAATTATATCTATCTGATTTTTTCAAATATCCCCAGTCAGCTAGAAAGCAAGGGATATGAGAAGTTTTCGAATTTTGTTTAATTTCAATTAGAGTTTTTTTTCTATCTTCTATAAATCCTAAAATTTCATAAGTTTGACTAAGCTTTTCAGCTATTTTAATTTTTGTTCCAGATTCATACCCAAAAATAAATTCTGGAAAAATATTTAATTTCTTGAGAATTTTTTCAGCAAATATTTTCCCTTTTGTTGTAATAATTCCTGTTATTATTTTTCTTTTCTTTAATTCTTCCAAAAACTTTACAACTTCAAAAAATGGATTGTGCAAATTCACCCACTTTTCAAAATCTTTTTCGATTTGGTACTCGCGAGTCTTATCTAATTTTTTCTGTAAATCTTCTGCCAACCAATAATTTTCTTTTAATATTCTCTGACAATTTTTTTGATATTGATTAATATAATCATCTTTATTGAGATTGTTTAAGGGATTTTCTTTTTTTATTATTTCATGAGTAATTAAAACCATTTCCCAACCATATTTAACCCAAGGCCTAATCTCTTTGAAAGTATTTGGTACTTTTTTATATAGTTTTTGATCAACCGTAATATTAGGTGAATTTAAAAATTTCTCACAAGTCAACAAAGAACTATGCCAGTATTCTTCCATTCCATCGACTATTACTCCATCAAAATCGAATAGAAATATTTTATGAAAAGTCACCAATTAAATATTAGAACTGGGCCGCTAGGATTCGAACCTAGGAATGTCGAGACCAAAACCCGATGCCTTACCACTTGGCGACGGCCCATCAAATTTCTATTTTAATACATGAGAAGATTTTTTTCTATCAAAAAAATACAAAGTTTTTATAAATTCGGCGCAGTTTTTACAATATAAAAATATTATTTGTGTTAGCTCGATTTCCATGGCTCTAGAAATTTCTGGGCTTTTTTGATCGCTAAAGCCATTCTTTCAGGATACTCATAAAGTCTTTTGTTATTTTTGTTAGCAAATTCTATAAGGGGCTGCATTATTTTTCTCGCAGCACTTCCAAATGCTATTCCGTCTGGAAGATTATTTGACTTCAAAAATCCATGAGTTTTTTCATTTGTTCCTCCTGCCAATTGAACTAATCCTGGTGGTAGATCTGAACCTATTTTTTCAAATAATTTAACTGAATCTCTACTTGTTGTAGGAGCAAGATCACCAGACATTGGCCTTCCATCTAGTTGCCAAATAAGGGGAATATTAAGCTCATTAAGAATTTCATATCTTTCCCAAAGAGCTTTCAAAAGATCTTCGGGGTCTTGAGATTTTTTGAAAGCTTGATTCAATCCACAACTGATAGAGATATTCTCTAATTTCGTTTCAGAAGTTTTCAGGATACTTACAACTTTTTTAAAAGAATCTAAGCGGTTGATTTCTGTATGAATTTCTACTGCATCAGGCTTTATTTTTTTAAGTGTTGATGCTAAATCATCTTTTGACAAATTATATTCATATTCACTAATTAGATTTAGGGGACAGCTATTTAAACATCTTCCACATCCATAACATTTACTCTGTTTGACCCCTGAATTATCAATTGCAAAGGTGGGGCATACTTTTTCGCATGGTCTTGGACAATTAGGGGGACATCTTAATGGATCAAATTTTGCTTTACGAAAGTGGATATCTTTACCATCACTAATGCTTATCATTAATCCAGGAGAGTTTTTAAACAGTTTTTTTGCCCACTCGATTCCTCTTTTTGCTGCATGAACTATGGATTCTTCTGCGGCAACATCTATGTAGTCGACACCAGCAGCAGTATAAATTGCACATAAATCTTCGATAGAAACAATATCTTCATTACTGGCACCACAAATTAACTTAATCCATTTATCTTTTTTATTTTTTGTTTTAATCAAGCAATTTAACTTTCAAATTCATCCAAAATATAATCATTTAATGGCTTCCATTCAAGTTTTCTTGAACCCCCCATTTCAACAACAATTGTTAGTTTATTATCTTTAGTGCAAATTTCTATTAAGCTCTCTAATTCAGATTGAGACAATACTTGACCTTCTAACAACCAAATTAATTTATTTTTATCATTTTCATTAAATAATTCAGAAGCTTGTGGGATTACTCGTTGAACTTCTCCGAGTGCGCCGTTTCTTCCTACACTTTGATGACCAAGGTGAGGTGGTCTAACCCCATGTAATTTGAGCAAGAATACTTCTGGATCTCCAAGCCCTCTTGCTGAGGTTATGTAAGTTTTAAAGCCTTTGGCCCTCATTCTCCTCAAAAGACGAGTTTCATAGCCACCTTCAAGGGGAGCAAAAATTGCAAGACATTTGTTAGTTTTTAAATCTTTATGAAACTTTTTACCTGTGAGAAGTAATGGCATAAAAAATTCCTTTATTTTTATTTTATTTTATGGTACTTGATGATGTACAATTGTAATCCAGTGAATTTTTAAGCTCGCAAGCTAGCCGAGCCTCTTTAAAATTTCACGCTTTTTAGCGTTTCGTTAAAAATTCAGGTGGGTTTAAACCCGAGAGAAACTATCTAAATCTATAGATAAGTCTCAACCTTATTCTAATTGTTTTTTAATTAACTGAAAGTTTTAGATAATTGAAAAATTATTACGAGCTAGCCTTACTTAGTCTTATGTCTATAGGAATTTTAGGAAAGAAACTGGGCATGTCCCAACTTTTCGACGACAAAGGTAATTCGGTACCAGTAACTCTTATTGAGGCGGGCCCTTGCCGAGTAACGCAATTGAAAACTACAGCTTTGGATGGTTATGCCGCCGTTCAGATAGGTTATGGTTTGTCCAAAGAGAAGCATATAAGTAAACCTAAAAAGGGACATTTGTTGAAATCCGGTGAAGAACTTTTAAAGCATTTGAAAGAATATAGGGTTGAGGAAACTTCATCTTATGAAGTCGGTAATCAAATAACTGTAAAAAACTTTGAGGTTGGTCAAAAAGTTGATATCAGTGGCAAATCCATGGGTAGAGGTTTTGCTGGTTATCAGAAAAGACATGGTTTTAGCAGAGGTCCTATGAGTCATGGTTCAAAAAATCATAGGGCACCTGGATCTACAGGAGCAGGAACAACCCCAGGCAGAATTTATCCAGGGAAAAGAATGGCAGGTAGATATGGAGGAAAACAGATAACTACTAAAGGTTTGTTAGTTCTAAAAATTGATGACCAGAAAAATTTGCTTGTTGTGAAAGGTTCTGTCCCAGGTAAGCCTGGCTCAATTGTCAACATTAAGCCAAACAATGTCGTAGGCAAAAAAGGAGGTGAAAAATCATGACAACACTCGAAACTCTTAAGTGGGATGGTAAGAAATCAGGAAAAGTTACTCTTGATTTACCTGTTGCTAAAGAAACTTCTTCGGCAGACTTAATCCATAGAGCCGTCCTTAGGCAGTTAGCAAATAAAAGACAAGGAACAGCATCAACTTTGACAAGATCTGAAGTACGTGGAGGCGGCAGAAAGCCATATAAACAGAAAGGTACAGGTAGAGCTCGTCAAGGATCAATAAGGACACCATTAAGACCAGGTGGAGGAATTATTTTTGGGCCGAAGCCACGTTCTTACAATCTTGATATGAATCGTAAGGAACGTAGATTAGCTCTTAGAACAGCACTTATGTCCAGAGTATCTGATATTAAAGCTGTTGAAGATTTTGGATCTACTTTAAAGCAGCCTAAAACGAGTGACATCATCAATGGCCTTGCTCGATTAGGAATACAAAAAACTGAAAAAGTTTTGGTTATTCTTGATAGTCCTTCCGATATCATAAAAAAATCTATCAACAATATCGAAAAAGTAAAATTAATCGCCGCCGATCAATTAAATGTATTTGATATTCTCAATGCTAATAAATTGGTAATAGGTCAATCAGCGATAAATAAAATTCAGGAGGTTTATGCATCATGAGTAAATTATTTGATTCTCGTTTAGCCGATGTAATACGAAAGCCAGTTATTACTGAGAAAGCTACAAATGCACTGGATCTTAACCAATATACTTTTGAAGTAGATCATAGAGCGGCCAAGCCTCAAATAAAGGCAGCTATTGAAGCCTTGTTTAGTGTTAAAGTTATAGGAGTTAACACTATGAATCCTCCTAGGAGAACAAGAAGAGTCGGGAAATTTTCCGGGAAACGTTCTCAGGTCAAAAAGGCAATTGTACGTCTTGCTGAAGGAGACAAAATCCAATTATTTCCAGAATCATAAGGAGTTTTAATCATGGCAATTCGTAAATTTAAACCTTATACACCTGGCACTAGACAGAGAGTAGTCACAGATTTTAGTGAAATAACAAGTTCAAAACCTGAGCGATCCCTTATTGTCTCGAAACATAGATTAAAAGGCAGGAATAATCGTGGAGTTATTACTTGTCGTCATCGTGGAGGTGGTCACAAAAGGCAATATAGAATAGTCGATTTCAGAAGAGATAAAAGAAACATTAACGCTAAAGTTGCAGCTATACACTACGATCCTCATAGGAATGCAAGGCTTGCACTTTTATTTTACGAAGATGGAGAAAAAAGATACATTATTGCTCCAGCTGGAGTAAAAGTCGGCCAAAATGTTATATCCGGAGAGAGTGTTCCTATTGAAGACGGTAACGCAATGCCACTTTCAGTTATGCCATTAGGATCTAGCGTTCATTGTGTTGAATTATATGCAGGAAGAGGTGCTCAGATGGTTAGGTCCGCAGGATCTAGTGCTCAAGTTATGGCAAAAGAGGGAGATTATGTTGCTTTAAAACTCCCATCGACAGAGGTAAGACTTGTTAGAAAAGAATGTTACGCAACTCTTGGAGAAGTTGGAAACTCAGAAATAAGAAACACTAGCTTAGGTAAAGCTGGAAGAAGAAGATGGCTAGGAAGAAGGCCTCAAGTAAGAGGAAGTGTAATGAACCCATGTGATCATCCACATGGAGGAGGAGAGGGAAAAGCACCAATTGGTAGAGCTGGCCCTGTTACTCCATGGGGTAAACCAGCTCTTGGGTTAAAGACACGTAAAAAGAACAAACCAAGTAATAAATTAGTAGTTCGAAGACGTCGTCGCGTTTCTAAGAGAAGTAGAGGAGGAAGAGACTCTTGATTACTTCATTTATTACTTCAATTATTATTTTATAAACATGGGACGTTCACTAAAAAAAGGACCTTTTATAGCAGATAGCTTGCTCAAAAAGGTAGAAAAACAAAATACTGATAATGACAAATCTGTTATTAAAACTTGGTCTAGAGCATCTACAATTTTACCTGTCATGATTGGCCACACAATCGCAGTACATAATGGTAAGACTCACATACCTATATTTATAACCGAACAAATGATCGGTCATAAACTTGGTGAATTTGCTCCTACACGCACTTATCGTGGTCACATAAGGGATAAGAAAGGAGCAAAATCATGACAAAAACACCTGAATCAACAAAAAGAGCTATCGCTCATGGAAACTATGTACGTGGATCGGCTTCTAAGGTGAGAAGAGTTTTGGATCAAATAAGAGGTCGCTCATATAGAGATGCTTTGATTATGTTGGAATTTATGCCTTATAGATCCACTGATCCTATTACTAAAGTTCTTAGATCTGCAGTGGCTAATGCAGAGCATAATCTTGGGATTGATCCATCTACCTTAGTTATTTCATCTGCATGGGCTAATAATGGCCCTGTAATGAAGAGGTATAGGCCTAGAGCTCAAGGTAGAGCTTTTTCTATCAAAAAACAGACTTGCCATATTAGTATTTCTGTTGAATCTGTTCCATCTCAAACTAATGTGGAGGTACAAAACTAATGGGTCATAAAATTCATCCTTCTGGACTAAGATTAGGAATCACACAAGAGCATCGCTCAAAATGGTTTGCTACTTCAAAAACATATCCAATTCTTCTCCAAGAAGATTTTAAAATTCGTACTTTCATACAGAAAAAATATGGTGCAGCTGGAATTAGCGATATTTTAATAGCTAGAAAAGCTGATCAACTTGAACTTGAATTAAAAACAGCAAGACCAGGAGTCATTGTTGGAAGACAAGGAAGTGGTATTGAAGAATTAAGATCTGGAATACAAAAAACTATTGGTGACAGAACCAGACAAGTTAGGATTAATGTTGTTGAAGTTGAGCGGGTTGATGCTGATGCTTTTTTACTTGCTTAATATATTGCGCAACAACTTGAAAAAAGAGTCGCCTTTAGAAGAACTATAAGGATGGCCTTACAGAGGGCTCAAAGGGCTGGAGTCCTAGGTCTTAAAATACAAGTTGGTGGAAGGTTAAATGGCGCCGAAATTGCTAGAACCGAGTGGACTAGAGAAGGTAGAGTTCCTTTACATACTTTGAGAGCTGAAATTGACTATGCAACGCGGGAAGCTAACACAACTTACGGTGTTCTTGGAATTAAGGTTTGGGTTTTTAAAGGAGAAGTTCTCCCTAAGGAAGAACAAACCATCCCAGTGGGTGCAACCCCTAAGAGGAAAGCTAGTAGAAGACCTCAGCAATTTGAGGATCGTTCAAATGAGAATTCATAGGAGGTATAAAAATGCTTAGTCCAAAACGTACTAAATTTCGTAAACAGCATAGAGGCAGAATGCGGGGGGTAGCTTCTAAAGGTAATACGATAGCTTTCGGTCAATTTGCTCTCCAAGCTCAAGACTGTGGTTGGGTAACTGCACGTCAAATTGAGGCAAGTAGACGAGCAATGACAAGATATATCAAACGTGGAGGTCAAATCTGGATAAGAATATTTCCTGATAAACCTGTCACAATGAGACCTGCCGAAACAAGAATGGGTTCTGGTAAAGGTAACCCAGAGTTTTGGGTTGCAGTCGTAAAACCTGGAAGAATACTTTTTGAAATGGGTGGGGAAGATATCACTGAGGAAATTGCAAAAGAAGCTATGCGTCTAGCCCAATACAAACTTCCTGTAAAAACAAAATTTATCTCGGTTGATAAAAATCCAGAAGCTGTTTCCCAAGAAAAGATAAAAAATAATAAGCCATCTCCAGAGGAGGTTAAACAATGAAAAACTCAGAGTCTCTTAAAGAATTTAAAAAATTAAATTCAGCTCAATTAACTGAAAAGATTGATCAATTAAGAAAAGATCTTTTTGATTTGAGATTCAAGCAAGCTACAAGACAGCTTAATGAAACTCATAAATTTAAAATCATCAAGAAACAAGTTGCTCAATTACTAACCCTCAGTAAGAGTCAATCTGCTTCTAAAACTACTTCTGATTAATTATTAGTTATGGCACTTAAAGAAAGAATCGGTACTGTTGTCAGCGACAAAATGGATAAAACAGTTGTTGTTGCTGTTATTAACAGATATCCACATCCCACTTATAAAAAAATTGTAAGTAGAACTACTCGATACAAAGCGCATGATCCAGAGAATACCTGTGTTTTAGGTGATCGAGTGAGAATTAAAGAAACTAGACCTCTTAGCGCTCATAAAAGATGGGCAATAGAGGAGATCCTTAATAAAACAAATGAGACTAAGGAGGTTAAAAAATGATTCAACAAGAAACTTATCTAACTGTGGCTGATAACAGTGGTGCGAAAAGACTCCAATGTATTAGGGTTTTAGGCTCTAACAGAAGATACGCACATGTTGGTGACGTAATTGTAGCAACCGTAAAAGATGCTCTTCCTAATATGGGAGTTAAGAAATCTGAGGTTGTAAAAGCCGTCATTGTTAGAACGAAAGCAACACTAAGAAGAAATACTGGTAATTCAATTAGGTTTGATGATAATGCCGCTGTTTTGATTAATGAGGATAAGAATCCTAAAGGAACTAGAGTTTTTGGTCCTGTAGCTAGAGAACTGCGGGATAAAAATTATACTAAAATTGTTTCTCTTGCCCCGGAGGTGATTTAAATGTTGGATTCATTAAAACAAAAGAAGAATTTCCAAAGAATAAAAATGAGAATCAAAACTGGAGATTTAGTAAAAGTAATTAACGGAAAGGATAAAGGTAAAACAGGCGAGGTCTTAAAAACTATTCCTCTTGAGAATAGAGTAGTAGTTAAAGGAATTAACCTCAGGACTAAACACGTAAAACCAAATCAGGAAGGAGAAACTGGAAGAATACTTACAGAAGAAGCATCTTTACATGCATCAAACGTAATGTTCTTTTCAAAGGAAAAAAATCTTACAAGTAAGATTGAATTCTTTATTGATAAAGAGGGAGTTAAGAAAAGAAGACTTAAGAAAACTGGTGAAGTAATTGATTAATTTTTCATCAACAACCAGATTTCAACTTTTTCTAATTTATCAATTCTGACAAAGACCAGAATTAACAAAAAATTATGACTCTAAAAAATCGCTACAAAGAATCAATTAGACCAAAACTTTTAAAGGAACTTGGTCTTAAAAATATTCATCAAGTACCTAAAGTTGTCAAAGTCAACGTTAATAGGGGTCTTGGTGAAGCTGCTTCAAATTCAAAAGCTCTAGAAGCTTCTTTAAATGAAATGGCAACAATTACAGGACAAAAGGCCTTAGTGACTAGGGCCAAAAAGGCTATCGCGGGTTTTAAAATTCGTGAAGGCATGCCAATTGGTTGTACTGTAACTTTGAGAGGTGACAGGATGTATTCCTTTTTAGAGAGATTTATAAATCTAGCTTTACCAAGAATAAGAGACTTTAGAGGAGTTAATCCAAAAAGTTTTGATGGGAGAGGGAATTACACCGTCGGAGTGAAAGAGCAACTGATTTTTCCTGAAATCTCTTTTGATAAAATTGATTCAATAAGAGGTATGGATATAACTATTGTCACTAGTGCAAGATCAGATCAAGAAGGTAAAGCTCTATTGCAAGAGTTAGGTATGCCTTTTAGTAAGAATTAAATTAAAACCATGTCAAATCACGATCCTATTTCAGATATGCTTACTCGAATTAGAAATGCGAGTCAAAAAAAGCATACAACCACAACAATTCCAAGTTCAAAAATGTCCTTAAGTATTGCAAAAGTACTTCAAAAAGAAGGGTTCATTTCTGACATTAACGAGGAAGGTGAGGGCTACGCATCAAAAATAATACTTGGTCTCAAATATAGTGGTAAAAATAAATTCCCTACTATTCGATCTATGCAAAGAGTTAGTAAGCCTGGATTAAGAATTTATAAAAATACTAGAGCTTTACCAAAAGTTCTGGGAGGTCTAGGAGTTGCTATAATATCTACTTCTAAAGGCGTTATGAGTGATCGTGATGCCAGGAAGCAAGGTATAGGTGGCGAAGTCCTTTGCTATGTTTATTAAGGAGAATTAATCATGTCAAGAATTGGAAAAACACCCGTATTGATCCCAGAAAAAGTAACGGTTGATTTTGATGGATTAACAGTTACTGTTAAAGGCCCCAAGGGTGAGTTAAAACGTCAGATGCCAGAGGGAGTTAGTTTTGATAAAAAAGATAATGCTGTTTTGGTAAGTCCTACTTCAACCAAAATACATTCAAGGCAAAGACATGGCTTATGTAGGGCATTAATTGCAAATATGGTTGAAGGAGTTAGTCAAGGTTTTTCAAAAAAACTGGAAATTGTAGGTGTTGGATCTAGAGCTCAAGTAAAAGGTAAAAATCTAGTTGTTAGTGCAGGATATAGTCATCCTGTAGAAATGATCCCCCCTGATGGTATAACATACAAAGTTGAGAGTAATACAAACGTTACCGTATCAGGAATTGATAAGGAAATTGTTGGCAATGAAGCAGCAAAAATCAGATCAATTAGACCTCCAGAGCCTTATAAAGGTAAAGGAATTAAATACCATGATGAGAGAATTCTCAGAAAAGCTGGTAAATCTGGCAAAAAATAATTCGAATTAAAAAAATGACCAAACTTTCCCGGAAATTACAAACCCAAAAAAGACATAAAAGATTAAGGAGATTCTTAATTGGAAATGCAACGCGTCCAAGATTGTCAGTTTTTCGCTCTAATAATCATATTTATGCACAGGTTATAGACGATGATTCTCAAAAAACCATTTGTTCAGCTTCAACTATTGACAAGGAACTCAGAGAAAAATCAGATAAATTAGCTTCTGATTGTAATTCTTCTTCCATTGTTGGAAAATTATTAGCTAAAAGAGCAATTAAAAAAGGTATAAAGGAAGTAATTTTTGATCGTGGAGGAAATTTATATCACGGAAGAGTCAAGGCTCTTGCGGAAGCTGCTCGAGAAGCTGGCCTAGAATTCTAATCTTACATTTTTTATTATGACTGACACTCCAACAAAACAAGAAACTCAAACCAAGACTGAGAACATTCCTGGTGCTAACCCTAGCGAACAAAAAAAGAATAATCGTAATAATGAAAGAAAAAGAAATAGGAGAGGTGAATCAAAAAATCAAGAGAGAGACTCTGATTGGCAGGAAAGAGTTGTTCAAATAAGACGGGTATCTAAAACTGTAAAAGGTGGAAAAAAAATGAGTTTTAGAGCAATTGTTGTCGTTGGTAATGAAAAAGGTCAAGTTGGAGTTGGAGTTGGAAAAGCTGGTGATGTTATTGGTGCAGTCAGAAAAGGAGTTTCAGATGGTAAAAAGAATCTTGTTAGAGTTCCTTTAACTCCAAATAATTCAATACCAACTTTATCTATAGGCAGAGACGGTGCAGCTAATGTACTCATTAGGCCTGCTGCCCCAGGTACTGGTGTTATTGCTGGTGGTTCAATTAGAACAGTTTTAGAGTTAGCTGGCATAAAAAATGTCTTAGCAAAAAGATTGGGTAGTAAAACACCTTTAAATAATGCTAGAGCTGCTATGGTTGCTCTTTCTCAATTAAGAACACACAAATCTGCTTCAAGGGAGAGAGGAATCTCACTTGAACAGCTATACTCTTAAGTATTATGACTTCAACATTAAATTCACTTAAATCAAACATAGGCTCACGAAAGAAAAAGTTGAGAAAGGGTAGAGGTATTGCTGCAGGTCAGGGTGCTTCATGTGGTTTCGGGATGAGAGGGCAAAAGTCACGGTCTGGTAGGCCTACACGTCCAGGTTTTGAAGGTGGGCAAATGCCCTTATATAGAAGAGTTCCGAAATTAAAGCACTTTGAAATAATTAATCAAAAGAACTTTTCTATAATAAATTTAGATAAATTAAATAATTTCAAAGATAACGATACTGTGAATCTAGATTCATTAGTTAAGAATGGATTAATTTTTAAACCAAAATTTCCTTTAAAAATTCTTGGTAACGGAGAAGTGAAAGTAAAGTTAACAGTTCAGGCTCATGCTTTCACAAAGGTTGCAAAACAAAAAATCGAGGATGCAGGTGGAACTTGCGAGCTTATTAATAATAAATAAATTTACTCAAAAATTTAGCTAAGCTTCAAAATGTTTGTTAACAAAAATAGAAATCCTGGCGCTTCAGAAATACTCTCTCAACTATTTTTAAATAAAGAATTAAGAAGTAGAGTTTTAACAACTTTAGGACTTCTTCTTTTAGTAAGACTTGGAATATATATCCCTATGCCTGGTATTGATAGGGTTGCCTTTAAAAGTTTCATAGATCAGGGTGGTCAATTAATAGGTTTTTTAGATATTTTTACTGGTGGCGGAATTTCCACACTTGGAATATTCGCATTGGGTATTCTCCCCTTTATTAATGCATCAATTATTATTCAGCTTCTTACAGCTTCATTGCCTATTCTTGAAGATTTACAAAAAAATGAGGGAGAAGCAGGTAGAAGAAAAATTGCACAAATCACAAGATATGTTTCCTTAGGTTGGGGCTTTTTGCAGAGTATTATTTTTTCTTTAATTCTTAGACAATATGCAATTCAGGGTATAAGTGAAACTACATTTGTATTACAAACTTCTCTTGCTTTGGTTACTGGCTCAATGTTAGTAATGTGGTTTAGTGAAATAATTACAGAGAAAGGAATAGGGCAAGGAGCATCATTGGTAATTTTCTTGAATATTGTTTCAACTTTACCAAAGGCTTTGAGTTCAACCATTGAAAAAGCTCAAACTGGAGATAGAGGCGATGTTTTAGGAATAGTTGTTTTACTTGGAGTCTTTTTATTGACAATTGTTGGAATCATTTTTGTTCAGGAAGGGGCTAGACGTATCCCTATTGTTAGTGCAAAAAGACAAATAGGAAATTCTACGTTACTTCCAACAAGGCAAAGTTATTTACCCTTAAAATTAAATGCGGGAGGAGTGATGCCAATTATTTTTGCATCTGCATTAATTTTTTTACCTATAACTATTGCAAACGTAACAGGCAATCCAATACTAATAAAATTAGCGAGTAGTTTAAATCCAGGGTCTTCAAACCCTTGGCCATATGCTGTGACATTCTTCGCCTTAATTTTGGGATTCTCCTATTTTTATGCATCTCTCACAATAAATCCAGTTGATGTGGCATCAAATTTAAAGAAAGGAGGAGTAGCCATACCAGGAGTTAGACCAGGAACTAATACAGCTAACTATTTATCAGGGATACAAAATAGGTTGACACTACTTGGAGGATTATTCTTGGGTTCAGTAGCTATTATTCCAGCTGCGGTAGAGAGGGCTACAAATGTTCAGACTTTTCAAGGATTAGGAGCAACGTCATTACTTATTCTTGTAGGTGTTGCTATTGATACTGCAAAACAAATTCAAACTTATGTGATTTCTCAAAGGTATGAGGGTCTAATAAATAATTAATGAAGAAACATTTACTATTTTTAGGAGCTCCTGGAGCAGGAAAAGGTACACAGGCTGAATTAATAAGTCGAACAAATTCTTATTTACATCTTTCTACAGGTGAACTACTAAGAAAAGAAATTGAAATGAATACTATTCTTGGTATCGAAGTAAAGGATATTATGAATCGAGGGGAACTTGTTAGTGATGAACTTGTATTGAAGGTAGTAAAACAAAATTTAGTTAAGGATAATAAAGGCTGGATTTTAGATGGCTTTCCAAGAAATTTATCTCAAGCGAATTCACTAAATGAAGTTTTAATTGAAATAAATCAACCTTTAGAGGTAGTTTTTTACTTAGATATTCCTGAAGAAGTTTTAATTAAGCGCTTACTTTTAAGAGGTAGAAAAGACGATACTGAAGGGACTATAAGAACAAGAGTTAAAATATATAAAGAAACTACTGAACCATTGATTAACTATTTTAAAGATCTCTCATTGCTTGAATATATAGATGCTGATAGAGATTTAAAAACTATTTCCTCTGAGATTAAACAAAAAATGGCTTGACGATGATGTAGAATATAGAATTAAAGTTTATTCTTAAACCCCTATGAAGGTCAGATCTTCAGTCAAAAAAATTAGCCCTGACGATCAGATCGTGAGGAGAAGAGGTAAAATCTATGTTATTAACAAGAAAAGACCTCGTAATAAACAGCGTCAGGGTTAAATTTAAACCCTTTATTTCAAACTTTTACTTACAAAAAAAACGTGGCCAGGATTGCAGGAATTGACATACCTCGCGAAAAGCGAGTTGAAATTGCACTAACATACGTCTATGGAATTGGCTTAACAAGGTCAAAGCTGATTTTAGCCAATACTGGTGTAAACCCAGATATTCGTGTAAAAGATCTCTCAGATTCTGATGTCCAAAAACTAAGAGGTGCTACAGAAGAATTCACTTTGGAAGGTGATTTGAGAAGAAAAGAGGGAATGGCCTTGAAACGTTTACAAGATATAGGCTGTATTAGAGGAAGAAGACACAGAATGAGTCTTCCAGTAAGAGGCCAAAGAACTAGAACTAATGCAAGAACAAGAAGGGGTTCAAGAAAAACAGTTGCTGGTAGGAAGAAATAATTAACTAAACTATTCACATTTTCTAGAATTAAATTTAATCATCATGGCAGCTACAGTAAAAAAGACAGGTTCAAAGAAATCCAAACGTAATGTACCCAACGGAGTGGTACATATTCAAAGCACATTTAATAACACTATCGTTTCAATAACTGACACTTCTGGTCATGTAATCTCTTGGTCTTCTGCAGGAGCTAGCGGATTTAAAGGTGCTAGAAAGGGTACTCCATTTGCAGCTCAAACAGCCGCTGAAGCTGCAGCCAGGAGAGCACTTGATCAAGGTATGAGACAAATAGAAGTATTAGTTAGAGGACCAGGCTCAGGTAGAGAAACGGCGATAAGGGCTTTACAAGTCGCCGGTTTAGAAATAACTCTAATAAGAGATGTAACTCCATTACCTCATAATGGATGTAGAAGACCTAAACGAAGACGCGTTTAGATCTTAACCATTCTCCACACCACCCCCCCCAAAAAAAAACTTTTAACCTCATTTTTTCCGTGTTGCAATACCAGATTGACAGAATCGACCATCAAATAGCAGATGATCGCTCCCAAACAGGAACTTTTTTAATTGGCCCTTTAGAAAGGGGACAAGCTACGACTTTGGGTAATTCGCTTAGAAGAGTCCTTATGGGAGGACTTGAAGGAAGTGCAGTAACTGCAGTTAGAATTGCAGGAATTAACCATGAATACGCAACTATTCCTGGAGTTAGAGAAGACGTTTTAGATATTCTTCTCAATTGTAAGCAGCTATCAATTAACAGTTCTAATCCAGATCTCGAGATCGGTAGATTAGTTGCTAGTGGTCCAATGGAGGTGAAGGCTAACGATATTCAATTCTCATCTCAAGTAGAAATTGTTGATGGAGAAAAACCAATTGCAACCATTCAAGAGGGCCATAACTTAGAGTTAGAGATTCATGTCGAAAGAGGTGTTGGATATAGACCTGTCGACCGTAAGAATGAGGAAACTACTGCTATTGATTTACTTCAAATAGATGCTGTATTTATGCCAGTTAAGAGAGTTAATTTTTCAATCGATGAAACTGCTGTAGCAGAAGGCGGAACAGGTAGAGAAAGATTAAAAATGGAAGTAGTTACTGATGGTTCAACAAGTCCAGATGATGCTATCGCTCAAGCAGCAAATCAGTTAATAGAACTCTTCCAACCTCTTGCTACAGTGACAATGGTGGAGGAAATTCCTGAAGAGCCTGAACCATCTCCTGAAGCTCAAATTCCTCTTGAGGAACTAAACTTGTCCGTGAGAGCATATAATTGTTTAAAAAGAGCTCAAGTTAACTCAGTTTCGGATTTAATGGGTTTTAGTTATGAAGATCTTCTTGAAATTAAGAACTTTGGCTCTAAATCCGCAGATGAGGTTATTGAGGCTCTTGAGCGTATAGGAATCTCTATTCCGCAAAGCAGAACATCTGTTTAACATTTTTAAGATTATGAGACACCAACTTAGAATTCCACTACTTAGTAAACCTGCTGACCAGAGGAAAGCGCTTTTAAGAGGTTTGACTACACAACTAATTAGAGAAGGCAGAGTAACGACTACAAAAGCTAGGGCAAAAGCCTTAAGAAATGAAGCTGAAAGGATGATTTCTCTTGCTAAAGATGGTACTTTAGCTTCTAGGAGACGAGCGATTGGATATATTTATGATAAGAAATTAGTTCATTCATTGTTTGAAAAAGCAAAAGAAAGATATGGAGATAGAGAAGGTGGTTATACACGAATAGTAAGAACCGTCTCTAGAAAAGGTGATAATGCTGAGATGGCTATTATTGAACTTGTTTAAGTCAATTAATATTAGAAGTCTTTTTTTATAAAATAACTTTTGAAAAGGGTAGCTTTACTTATCCAATATGTTGGATCTAATTATTCTGGTTGGCAAAGACAAAAAAATGCAACTACAGTTCAGGAAGTTCTAGAGATAGCTCTTTCTAAAATTGCAAAACATGTCGTAAAAACTTTTGCCGCAGGTAGAACTGACGCAGGAGTTCATGCATCAGGTCAAGTAGTGCACTTTGATATTGATTGTGTTATTCCAGGCAATCGTTATTCAGATATACTAAATAGTTTTTTACCCTCTACAATAAGAATCTTGGAATCAGTTGAGGTTAAAGATTGTTGGCATGCATGTTATTCAGCAAAGTATAGACATTATCGATATGTCATTAATAACGGAAAATTCCCTAATGTTTTTATAAATAGTTGGTCATGGCACAGGTATCAAAAAGTTTTAGACCCACTATTAATGTTAAATGCATCAAAGAGAATGGAAGGAGAACATGATTTTTTTGCTTTTCAGAAAAGCGGAAGCAATAGAGCGACTTCTATTACAAAAATTAAAAATATAAATATTAAAAAAGTAGAGGATTTGATTTTTGTTGATATTAAAGCTAGTGGTTTTCTCTATGGAATGGTGCGTTTAATTGTTGGTCAACTGGTATTAGTTGGAGAAAAAAAAATATCGCCAGAAATTTTTACAGATAGATGGGTAAATAAAAAGAAACATGATGTTAAAGAATCAGCTCCGGCAAAAGGTTTATGTTTTGTAAATGCAGTTTATGAAGAGAATGTTTTTAAAAGTCTTAATAATAATGATTTATTCCCAGTATTTTTGATTAAGGGTTTTTCTTAAGTAAAAAATTTGAATCAAGCGATTTATTTTTGTAATTTATCCAAAATAATTGTTTAATACTCCTTCAATAAGGTAGAATTTAATATTAATTTCAATTTATTTACATAAATTTGATAAATGAATAGAACAATTACTCCGTCTTTAGAAACTATTAAAAGAAATTGGTTTTTAGTTGACGCAAAAGATAAGACACTTGGGAGACTTGCTACTGAAATCGCAACTGTTTTGAGAGGAAAAAATAAACCAACATTTACTCCTCATTTGGATACAGGAGATTTTGTAATTGTTGTAAATGCAGAAAAAGTTGAGGTAACAGGTAAAAAAGCATCGCAAAAGTTATACAGAAGACATTCAGGAAGACCAGGAGGAATGAAAATTGAAAAATTTGAGTCTCTTCAAGAGAGAATTCCAGAAAGAATTATCGAGCAAGCTGTAAAGGGTATGCTTCCACATAACTCTCTAGGAAGACAGCAATTTAAGAAACTCAAAGTTTATAAAGGTGCTGATCATCCTCATGCTGCTCAGAATCCTGTATTATTAAATAGTTAATCTATTAATATGAATAGTCAAATAAAAAACAAAGCTGTATATTGGGGTACTGGAAGAAGAAAAACTTCAGTAGCCAGAGTACGATTAATTCCAGGTAATGGGCAAATTAAAATTAATGGTCGTTCAGGAGATGATTATTTAAACTTCAACCCACTTCACTTAAATTCAATAAAAGCACCATTGCAAACATTAGGACTTGAAAATTCTTACGATATACTAGTAAACGTTTTTGGTGGTGGATTGACAGGCCAAGCAGATGCAATTAAGCAAGGGGCTGCAAGAGCGCTTTGTGAGCTATCTGCCGACAATAGAAAACCGCTAAAAACAGAGGGTCATCTCAGTAGAGATCCTAGAGCAAAAGAACGAAGAAAATATGGCTTAAAGAAAGCAAGAAAAGCTCCACAATTCTCCAAACGTTAAAGGAATTTTAATTATGCCAAAATCAGAAATTCATCCAAAGTGGTATCCAGATGCAAAAGTTATTTGCAATGGTGAAGTTGTAATGACTACAGGCTCAACTCAGCCTGAGCTACATGTTGATGTATGGAGTGGTAATCATCCTTTCTTTACAGGAACTCAAAAAATTCTTGATACTGAGGGTAGAGTTGATAGGTTTATGAAAAAATATGGAATGGGTTCAGCTGATCCATCTTCATCAAAAGAAAAAAAAGAAGAAAAAGATTCTAATAAATAGAATTTCCAAAATTAAGCATAATTTCAATTGGAATACTCAATATTAATTGCAAGGTTGAAAACTGCTTCAGAAAGTTTTGAAAATTTGGAAGTTCAGCTTGCAGACCCTGATATAGCTAATGATCCTAAAAAATTAGAATCAATTGCAAAAGAAAGGTCAAAATTGGAACCTTTGGTGATTAACTTTAATAAGTTAATTGATACTGATAAGGAAATTGAGGATTCGAAAAATCTTTTGAAAGATAATAAAAATGATAAAGAGATGGAATTATTAATAAATGAAGAGTTAACTAATTTAGAGGAATGTAAGAATCAACTTATTCAAAAAACTACAATAGCTTTATTACCAAAAGATCCAAGAGATGAGAGAAGTGTAATGTTAGAAATACGAGCTGGAGCTGGAGGTAATGAGGCTTGTATTTGGGCGGGTGATTTAGCAAGAATGTATGAAAGATATGGACAAAAAATTGGATGGTCTGTAAAACCTGTTAGTGCGTCTGAGTCAGATATGGGGGGATTTAAAGAGTTAGTAATTTCTGTTAAAGGAGATTCTGTATATAGTCAACTTAAATTCGAGGCTGGTGTTCATAGAGTCCAAAGAGTTCCTGCTACTGAATCACAAGGTAGAGTTCACACATCCACGGCGACAGTTGCCGTCATGCCTGAGGCTGATCCTGTCGAGGTTAAAATTGATCCAACCGATTTAGAGGTTGGTACAGCAAGATCAGGTGGTGCAGGGGGACAGAATGTTAACAAGGTAGAGACTGCTATTGATCTTCTCCACAAGCCTACAGGAATTAGAGTCTTTTGTACTCAAGAGAGATCACAGTTACAAAATCGTGAAAGAGCAATGGAAATTTTAAGAGCTAAATTATATGAAATTCAATTAAGAGAAGCTAATGCTAAAGAAAGATCACAAAGGCTTTCACAAGTGGGAACAGGTGATAGGAGCGAAAAAATTAGAACTTATAATTTCAAAGACAATCGGACTACAGATCATAGATTAGGTTCTAATTTTGCGTTAGAACCAATTCTCGCTGGTCAATTGGAGGAAGTAATTGATGCATGCATAGCACAAGAACAAAAGAGAATGATGGAAGATTTTAATAATGAAGTCAATTGAGAACTATTTTTAATTAGATTCAAACCCCTATTACGTATTTACTCCACTCTTTATGCTTTCCAGAGTCAATTTGTCTTGTAGCTTCAAAATTGAGATTACTTAGTGGACGATACGGCCTGCGTTTTAAGGGCATATTTGCCTCTTCTGGAGTTCGGTTGCCTTTTTGGACGTTACATCTAAGACATGCTGTTGTAACATTTTCCCAATTATCAGTTCCACCTCGACTTCTTGGCAAAACATGATCTATTGATAAGTCACTGCCTCTATAACTACAGTATTGACATGTACTGTTATCTCTTAAAAGAATATTTTTTCGTGTTAGAGAAACCTCTCTAAAAGGTACTTTTACGTAGTAACGAAGTCTTATTACGGTAGGTAATTTTTTGCCGCAATGTATTGAAAAAGAATTATCCTCCTCTAGGCTTTCAGCTTTACCTTTGATCATTAAAATAACAGCTCTTCTCCAGGAAGTGATGTTTAAAGGTTCGTAAGATGCATTTAAAACTAGAGTCTGGCCCATGCCAAAATACAATTTACATGTCATGCTAACTGTATATTTCAATAAGCGCATTTAAAATTGCAACCTAAATGCAAATTAAACAAACAAATCAGGAATTGAATTTTCATAATTATCCAACTTTTGACAAAGAAATAGATCCAAAACAAAGAGCCTGGATTGAAGTTAGTGGTAAAGCAATAGAATCAAATGTAAGACAGTTAAGATCAATATTAAATAAAAGTTGTCAATTTATGGCAGTTGTTAAAGCTGATGGATATGGACATGATGCAAAAGTAGTATCTGATTATGCAGTTAAAGGTGGAGCATCGCATTTGGGAGTTGCGACCTTAAAAGAAGGAATTAGGCTGCGTTCTTCGGGAATTAAGACTCCAATTCTTATCCTGGGAAATTTATATACTAAAAGGGATTTAATAATATCTTTTAAAAATGATCTTATGCCGACTATAAGTAGTATAAGAGAGTGTTTAATTTGCAATAATATTGGGAAACAATTTGGATTGAGATTTTCTTTACATCTTAAAGTTGATACGGGAATGTCAAGATTAGGATTTGAATTTAATAAACTTGTTCAGCAATTTGAAAAAATAAAATCTTTTGAAAACATAAAAATTGAAGGAATTTATAGTCATTTATCCTCAGCAGATGAAAATGATGCATTAGATCATAAAAGTTCTACACAAATACAAATGAGGAAGTTTCAGCAATTATTAAAGCAAATTAACTTCGATAGGACTCACAATATCAAGATTCACCTAGCTAATTCTGCGGGAATGCTTCTTAATAAAGATTTTCATTTTGATATGGTACGCGTTGGGCTTTCTATGTATGGATATAGTCCTTTAGCAAAAATAAATAAAAATTTGTCGCTTATACCGGCTTTATTTTTAAAGGTCAAAGTATCTTTTATAAGAACTATTGATCAAGGAGTAGGGGTGAGTTATGGAGGTAAATTTGTAAGCGATAGAAAAACTAAGTTAGCTGTTTTAAGTATTGGGTATGCAGATGGTGTTCCAAGAAATCTTTCAGGAAAGATAAAGGTTATTCACAATAATAAACTTTATCCCCAAGTTGGATCTATAACTATGGATCAAATGATGGTGGATGTAACAGGTTCAAATACAATTAAAATTGGTAGTACGATGATATTACTAGGATTTGATCGAGACCAAATAATTTCTGCTCTTGATTGGGCAAGAGGATCTGAAACTATTCCTTGGGAAATACTTTGTTCATTTAAAAATAGATTACCGAGAGTTCAAGTGGATTAGACATTTCGATTAAATAAAAAATTTTGAATGTTTGCAAAAAAATTGATAATGTATAAGAAATGGAGAGGTGGCTGAGTGGTTGAAAGCGGCTCCCTGCTAAGGAGTTACAGGAGGTAACTTTTGTCGAGGGTTCGAATCCCTCCCTCTCCGTAATTATTCGGTTTCAGGAAGTAATATACAGGCCCAAATCTCTTTGTATCAAATGAAAATCGACAAATCATAGTGTCTTGGATACCCATATATGCCATATATTTTTTATCTATGTTGTTGGGATTGTTGTTTAGTAGATTCAAAAATATAAATGCTATGTCCCCATCTGTGTCATGAAGTCCTTTTAAGATTCATTCTGAATCCCTCCCTCTCCTTAACTTAAGTAAAAAAATCTTTAACTTATATTTTTTAAAATAGGTCAAGATTAATAGATTTTAAATCATTAATTGAACCTAAAATTAAGTCTGCACCTGCATCTTGTAGATTTTTTTCGTATGAATTACGTTCATTTAATCGAGACTTTGAATGTAAATGAGGAGGAGCTATTCCAATACTTATAAATTTCTGAGATGGTATTTCCTTTTTAGCGTTCATAACTGTATTTATATCCGCAATAGTATCTCCTACATATCCAATGGGAATGTTTGATGAGCCAAGTTTATCTCCAAGAAGTTGTTTGGATAAGTTAATAAAGCCTTGAGGATCAGGTTTGTCCGGCGCATCACCCATAGCTATTAATGGAGGTGATTTGAGTCCAAGTCTTTTTTCTAAAACAAATTTTGCTGAGGCAGACTCTGCACCACTCACAAACCCCCAAATTATTCCATTGCTCTCTAATAAATCAAAAAACTCTTTATCAACTAATAGCTCCTCATTTGTTATGTATCCAGACCAATATTTACTATCTTTTCCAGGATCTCCCCCAAAGTAAAATTCTTCAAAACATTTTACTATTTCCTCTCTTGCAGGTATCTCAAAGTTTAAGTTCTCTTTTTTTTTAAATCTTTTTATAAACTCCAAACTTAAATCCCAATCATTATTCCAGATTCCTTCGTTTTTGGCATTATCAATATCTATATAACTTGGTTCCCATCCGGAAAACTTGTAAACTGTTTTTTTTAATGAGAGTCTGTAACTATTCTCTACGCTGCGTATTACACCATCAATGTCAAATAAAATTAAACCAATATTTTTCAATGAATTTTCTTAATACTTTATAAAAGATTAGTATTCTTGTTAAAAAAAAGCAAAGAAAAAAAATTCTATAGATAATTTGTTTATTATCTAAACTTAATTTTTTAAATATCCTCTTGGAGTAAGAAATATTTCATCTACTAATGTGGTTTGAGAATTTCCAATAATTATTATTGACAACATGTCTATTTCTTTAAAAGGGATATTGTTTAAAGTAAAAAATTTTTTTGATTGATTTTCTCTACCTACTTGTCTAGCTATTAAAACTGGAGTCTTACCTGGCCTAGATTTTAGACATTGATCAATTACAATTTTTAGCTGCCAATTTCTCTCAATTGATTGAGGATTAAATAAAGCTATGACAAAGTCACCCAGAAGAGCTCCTTCAATTCTTTTTTCTATTAATGACCATGGAGTTAACTTATCACTTAAGCTTATTGAGCAAAAGTCATTCATTAATGGTGCTCCACCAAGAGCAGCGGCTAATTGCACACTACTTATGCCAGGATGTACTTCAAAATAAGGTCTATTTTCTTTTTTTATTTTTTGAATTAATTCCAAAAGTAAACCAGCCATCCCATAGAATCCAGATTCACCTGAGGAAATTAAAGCTACTTTTATTCCTTCTTCGGCTAGCTTAATTGCTTTAATGCATCTTTCCTTTTCCTGAGTAAGTTTACTTTCAATTAAAACTTGGTCTTTCCTTTTTAAGGGTTTAATTAAATCTAAATACATTTTGTATCCAATCCAAACAGTACATCTTGAAAGTGCTTTTCTAACATTATTAGTTAAGAACGAGATATCGCCTGGACCACTTCCAATAATATGAACTTCACCATTTGTTGGATAATATTGATTTTTCGATTCTGCCACAGCAATAGTGACTGCTCCAGACTCACTAGTTGGATAGTTTTTACCTTTAAAAATTCTTTTCTCTTTTAATAATTTTGCTTCTTCTCCTGCTGCAATTAGGCAAGAAGCTTCTGCTACAGAAGATATGCCAATTTCTTTTTGCACTATACTCGATGGATTTGGAACAATAATTTTTGAAAGAGCTTCTTTTGTAAAAAACTTGATGGGAAGGTTTTTTTCTTTGGCAAGTTCTAAAAGTCCCTTCTCATCTTTTTTAATATCAATAGTAGAAAATCCGGCAATTGAATGGTGTGATAAATTTTCAGACTCCAAAAAATTATTAAGAGAATTTTCTATAAATTTTTTGCTGGTATTTCTCTCACAACCAATACCAACCCATAATACGGGCGGGTGCCAAGTTGTTTTATGATTTTCGAATATACTTACATGGAATGTTGAATCTGGTTTTTCAGTTTCTTTTTCATTAATTTGATTAATAATCTCACCTGATTCTGAAGTTTTCCATAAGCTATTGCCAGATAATTGTTTGCAAAATATTTCTGCGTTCTTAGCTTGTTTAATTACTAGTTTTGACCAATCCTTTATGTTGCCAGATTTTTTCCAACCCCATTGATTACCAAATGCATCAAGATTTAAAAAGCTTTGATCATTGGAATTATTAGTTTCTATTATTTCTCCACCAAGTAAATTAGCAATTTGACATGCAATATTTTGAGTATTTGACTGATGCAAGCCAATTAAAGGAACTATCTTGGAACATTTGTTATCTATAACGATTACACCTGGATCTTGATCTTTAGAGGTTAAAAAAGAATTTATTATGCGTATTGATGCAGCAATTGAGCCTATAAAAATTATTAAATCTATCTCCTGCCATTTTTTAAGTAAGATTTCTCTAGGTTTTTGCACTTTAATAAGTTCATTTTCTTTTACATCATCTTTTGAAGAACCTGCAATATATATGTTTTCGACAAATTTGTATTTTTTAAGCCTTTTTAAAATTTCTTTTGAATTATTAGATAGACCTATAGCAATTCCTTCCAAATCAGAAACTATTGATAGTTACTTTGAAATTATATACCGTTGCTGAATTTTAAAAATTTTCTTTGAAATATAAAAAAAAATTTAAGAAATTTATATAAAATTTGGGTAAAAATACCCATAATTTAGTCAGAGACTAGAATTTAACAAAATATTCATATAGTAACAATCATTAGAACATTTGTTACGTTAATGCATAACGAAAGAATCTTTGCCTTATTATTTTTGAAACGAATATTTAAAGTTTTGAAGCATTCGTTTTCTTGAACATTATCATAAGAAATATGCTCAAGATCCGATCAATCGGCTTTAATGTCAATTATTTTCGAGGTGCTAGATGACCATCAGCCCACCAGAAAGTGGAGAAAAAAACAAAAAAGTTTTGGAGGATCCTGTTAAGGCCGATCCAAGACCTATTGATTTTGCCAAATTAGATAAGCCAGGTTTCTGGTCAAGTAAATTATCTAAAGGTCCAAAAACTACAACTTGGATCTGGAATTTGCATGCTGACGCACATGATTTTGATGTGCATACAGGCGATGCTGAAGAAGCAACAAGAAAAATCTTTTCAGCTCATTTTGGACATCTTGCTGTCATTTTTATATGGATGAGTGCTGCATTTTTCCATGGTGCAAGATTTTCTAATTATTCAGGTTGGTTAGCAGACCCAACTCATGTCAAACCTGGAGCTCAGCAGGTATGGGCAATTGTTGGTCAAGAAATGCTTAATGCTGATCTTGGGGCTAACTACAACGGTATTCAAATCAGTTCAGGAATATTCCACATGTGGCGAGCATGGGGAATTACTAACGAAAGTGAACTGATGGCTTTAGCAATAGGCGCTGTAGTAATGGCTGCACTTATGCTTCATGCTGGAATTTTTCATTATCACAAAGCAGCTCCAAAAATGGAGTGGTTTCAAGATATTGAGTCTATGCTTAACCACCATATAGCGGGTTTAGTAGGGCTAGGTTCTTTAGCATGGGCCGGCCATTGTATTCATATCGGGGCTCCTACTGCAGCTCTATTAGACGCAATTGACGCAGGCTCTCCTCTAGTCATCAATGGTAAAGAAATAGCAACTATTGCAGACATGCCAATGCCGCATCAACTCTGCGATCCACAAATTATCGGTCAGATATTCCCAGGACTTGCAAGTGGTACAGGTAATTTCTTTAGTTTAAATTGGTTAGCTTTCTCTGACTTCCTTACTTTTAAAGGTGGACTTAATCCAGTGACAGGAAGTTTATGGATGACTGATGTTTCACATCATCATTTAGCTTTTGGTGTAATAGCAATAATTGGTGGTCATATGTATAGAACCAATTACGGAATTGGTCATAGTATGAAAGAAATATTAGATTCACAACAAGGAGACCCAATATTATTTCCTGCTCCTAAAGGTCACCAAGGTCTTTTTGAGTTTATGGCAGAAAGTAGACATGCTCAGCTTGCGGTTAACCTTGCAATGCTTGGATCAATAAGCATACTTGTATCTCATCACATGTATGCGATGCCTCCATATCCATATATAGCTACTGACTACATGACAGTTCTCGGATTATTTACTCATCACATGTGGATAGGTGGATTATTCATAGTAGGAGCAGGAGCACATGCTGGAATTGCAATGGTTAGAGATTACGATCCAGCCAAACATATAGATAATGTATTAGACAGAATTCTTAAAGCAAGAGATGCCTTAATCAGTCACTTGAATTGGGTATGTATGTGGTTAGGCTTCCATAGTTTTGGACTTTATATTCACAACGATACTATGAGAGCTTTGGGTAGACCTCAAGATATGTTTAGTGATTCTGCAATCCAACTTCAGCCAATTTTTGCTCAATGGGTACAGAGTATTCAAGCATCTGCTGTTGGAACTTCTCTTTTAGCAGGTACTGCAGAAGCTCTGCCTCACAAAGCTTTAAGTGAAGTTTTCAATGGAAGTTTGGTAGAAGTTGGTGGCAAGGTTGCTATAGCTCCAATACCATTAGGGACAGCTGATTTAATGATTCATCATATTCATGCTTTCCAGATCCACGTAACTGTTTTGATACTTCTCAAAGGAGTACTTTATGCAAGAAGTTCAAGGTTGATCCCTGACAAAGCTTCTTTAGGCTTTAGATTCCCTTGTGATGGTCCTGGAAGAGGTGGCACATGTCAAGTTTCTTCATGGGATCACGTGTTCTTAGCCCTTTTCTGGATGTATAATTGTTTATCAATAGTTATCTTCCACTTCTCTTGGAAAATGCAGAGTGATGTTTGGGGACTTACTGGTGGTAATTTCGCACAAAGCTCGATTACTATAAATGGTTGGTTAAGAGATTTTCTTTGGGCGCAAGCTTCCCAAGTATTAACAAGTTATGGTCAATCCATAAGCATGTACGGTTTGATGTTCTTAGGAGCTCACTTCATATGGGCATTCAGTTTAATGTTCCTCTTTAGTGGAAGAGGATATTGGCAAGAATTATTCGAATCAATTGTTTGGGCACATAATAAACTTAAAGTTGCTCCAACTATTCAACCAAGAGCTTTATCTATTACTCAGGGTAGAGCAGTAGGTGTAACTCACTTCCTTGTAGGTGGTATTGCTACTACATGGGCTTTCTTCCATGCTCGCCTTTTCGGCCTGGGCTAATTACCTGAACTTCACCTTTTTAATTCAATGGCAACAAAATTTCCATCATTTAACCAGGGTCTAGCTCAGGACCCTACAACCAGACGAATATGGTACGGAATAGCTACCGCTCACGACTTTGAAAGTCATGATGGTATGACCGAAGAAAAGCTTTATCAGAAGCTTTTCTCTACACATTTTGGGCATCTAGCAATAATCGCCCTTTGGGTAGCTGGTAACTTATTCCATATTGCTTGGCAAGGTAACTTCGAGCAATTTGTACTTGATCCAACCCACGTTCGTCCTATTGCTCATGCTATTTGGGATCCTCATTTTGGATCTGGTATCACAGAAGCAATGACACAAGCTGGAGCTAGTGGTCCAGTAAACATAGCTTATTCAGGTCTCTACCATTGGTGGTACACAATTGGAATGAGAACTAATGAGCAACTCTTCCAAGCTTCAATATTCATGAGTATTTTGGCTTGTTGGACTCTATTCGCAGGTTGGTTGCACTTACAACCAAAATTTAGACCTTCACTAGCTTGGTTTAAAAATGCAGAGTCAAGATTAAATCATCATTTAGCTGTTTTATTTGGTTTTAGTAGTATCGCTTGGACAGGTCATTTGGTTCATGTAGCTATACCTGAATCTAGAGGCCAGCATGTAGGTTGGGATAACTGGTTAACAGTTCTTCCACATCCTGCAGGATTGGCTCCTTTCTTTACTTTAAACTGGGGAGCGTATGCCCAAAATCCTGATTCTTTAGATCAAGTATTCGGAACAGCTGAAGGAGCTGGAACAGCAATATTTACTTTCCTAGGAGGTCTTCATCCTCAAAGTGAAGCATTATGGCTTACTGATATTGCCCATCACCATATTGCAATTGGAACAGTTTTTGTAATTGCTGGTCATATGTATAGAAATACTTTTGGTATTGGTCATAGCCTCAAAGAAATTACAGAAGCTCATAATACAAGACACCCTAATGATCCCCATAAAGGTAGTTTCGGAATTAATCATGATGGAATATATGAAACTGTAAATAATTCATTACATTTCCAACTTGGATTAGCATTAGCATCACTTGGTGTAGCAACTTCTCTTGTTGCTCAACATATGGGTGCACTACCTTCTTACGCTTTTATTGCAAGGGACTATACTACACAATCTGCTTTGTATAGCCATCATCAGTACATAGCAATGTTCTTGATGGTTGGTGCTTTTGCACATGGAGCTATTTTCTTTGTAAGAGATTACGATCCTGAATTAAATAAAGATAATGTACTAGCAAGAGTTCTTGGAACAAAGGAAGCTTTGATAAGTCACCTTAGCTGGGTAACTATGTTGTTAGGATTCCATACTCTTGGCATTTATGTTCATAACGATGTTGTCGTAGCTTTTGGTAATCCTGAAAAGCAAATTCTTATTGAGCCAGTATTTGCACAATTTGTTCAAGCCGCTCAAGGAAAGATGATGTATGGGTTCAACGCACTTTTATCTGACCCTACAAGCTCAGCTAGTCTTGCTGCAAATTCATTGCCTGGTAATCATTACTGGATGGATCTCATTAATAGACAAGATGCACTTAGTGCTTTCTTACCTATTGGGCCTGCAGATTTCTTGGTTCATCATGCTATTGCTTTAGGCCTTCATACAACTGCTTTAATTCTTATTAAAGGTGCACTTGATGCTAGAGGAACAAAATTAATTCCTGATAAAAAAGATTTAGGTTATGCTTTCCCTTGCGATGGTCCTGGCCGTGGAGGTACTTGTGATAGTTCATCTTGGGACGCTATGTACTTAGCCATGTTCTGGGCACTAAATTTAATAGCATGGGTAACTTTCTACTGGCATTGGAAACACTTAGCTATATGGCAGGGAAATGTAGCTCAATTTAACGAATCAGGAACTTATCTAATGGGATGGTTTAGAGATTATCTTTGGTTAAACTCTGCTCAACTTATTAACGGATACAATCCATTTGGAGTAAACTCATTATCTCCTTGGGCCTGGATGTTCCTTTTTGGACACTTAGTTTGGGCTACTGGATTTATGTTCTTAATATCTTGGCGTGGATATTGGCAAGAGTTAATTGAGACATTGGTATGGGCTCACCAGCGTACTCCAATAGCCAACCTAGTGGGCTGGAGAGATAAGCCAGTTGCACTTTCAATTGTTCAAGCTAGATTAGTTGGATTAGCTCACTTCACAATTGGAAACATTCTTACATTTGGAGCATTTGTTATTGCATCAACATCAGGTAAGTTTGGTTAAAATCAACTTAAAAAAAAAGTCACCACATTTGTGGTGATTTTTTTTTGTTTAATTTTATTGTTCTAAACTAAGTTAAAATTATTTAATTATTATCGAATAAATATGTCAGATATAAACCAATTAATTTCTATTATTATCCCTGTTTATAATGAAACTGAGAGTATTGGTTTTTTATTGGATGAAGTTATAAGTGTAATGAAAGCTCATAAACTGCATTTCGAATTGATTGTTGTGAATGATGGCTCTAAAGATAATACACTTCAAGTACTTAAAGAGCTAACTATAAAAATAAAAGAATTGGTAGTAATTTCTCTTCGCAAAAATTATGGGCAAACTGCAGCAATGTCAGCTGGGTTTGATAACTCCAAAGGCGATATTGTAATAACTTTAGATGGTGATTTGCAGAACGACCCAAAAGATATTCCTAAATTAATTTCAGAAATCAATAATGACTATGATTTGATCTGTGGATGGAGATTTGATAGAAAAGATAAATTAATTAATAGGAAGATACCATCAAAAATAGCCAATAAATTAATAGCTAAAGTAACAGGTTTGAAATTGCATGATTACGGTTGCTCATTAAAAGCTTTTAAAAAAGAAATAGTAGATGATATTAAGCTATATGGAGAACTTCATAGATTTTTGCCAGTTTTGGCAAATATTGAAGGTGCCAGAATTAAAGAAATGAAAGTAAATCATAGAAGCCGACAATATGGATCTAGTAAATATGGAATTGATAGAACTTTTAGAGTTTTAATGGATTTGCTAACTGTTTGGTTTATGACTAAATTTTTAACAAGACCTATGTATGGATTTGGTTTTGTTGGAATTTTAAGTATTTTGATTAGTCTTACAATGAGCTCTTATTTGATAGTTCTAAAGATAATGGGCGAGGATATTGGAAATCGTCCTTTACTAATGTTTGCATTAATATTGGGGATTGCTGGTGTTCAATTATTTAGCTTTGGATTATTAAGTGAACTCTTAATTAGGACATATCATGAAAGTCAAAGTCGCCCAATTTACAGAATTAGGTCAATAAGTGGTACTAATCAAAAGTGAATTTTTTACTTGAACTTTCTTATTAATAAAGCTGAAATCTGAATAACTTTAGGAGAAGTATCTCTTAAGCCTTTTCTTAAAATTGGTAATGTTGATTTATCAGCCAATTCTTCCGCAATTTTTAAAGCTTTTAATTTATCTTCAGTATTACCCTGAAATAGACTAAGCATTTTATTTCTTTGAGAATTTTTATAAAATAATGAGTATTTTTTTTCTTCGTGCTTGTATAAAAAACTTTTTTGATTAGATAGAAATTTATTATTATTCTCTAATTTAACTGAATATAAATTCCTCATATTTATTAAACTTTTAAAGGTTCTTTTTTTAAAAACCAGAAGTAATATTCCTATAAAAATAATAAGTACAATTGCGAAAAAATTTAACATGTAAAAAGTTAATAATTTTTATATCATCCAGTAATAAAATTAACACTATTTCGCAGATAAATACTAAAGTGTTTAAAGATGTTTAACGAACTATGCCATCTGATTTACCAAGTCTCTTACCCTCAATTTTTGTTCCATTAATTGGTATAGCAATGCCTGCTGTTTTTATCGTATTGATTGGAAGATTTATTACAGCAACTGAATAAATTATTAAAAACTAAACTATTAAAAAAATGAGCGACTTTCAAAAATCATTCTCAGAATCAACAAGTTCAATTAAGTTTGATGAGAAATACATAGATAACTCTGTTCAGCCAAATGATATTGGCGTTGCAGATCAATGGGCAGTAAAAACCGTTGCTGATCCATGTGTTGGTAATTTAGCTACACCAGTAAATAGTGGATACTTTACAAAAGCCTTTATTAACAATTTGCCTTTTTACAGAGAAGGTATTTCTCCTAACTTTAGGGGATTAGAAACTGGAGCAGCTTTTGGATATCTTTTATACGGACCTTTCACCATGACTGGTCCATTAAGAAATTCTGAATTTGCTTTGACAGCTGGACTCCTTGCAGCAATTGGAGCTGTTCATATTTTGACTGCACTTTTTGTTCTATATAATGCTCCCGGCAAAGCACCTAATGTGCAACCTCCAGATGCGACTGTCAATAATCCACCAAAGGACTTATTTACCAGAGCAGGTTGGGCTGACTTCACAAGTGGATTTTGGTTAGGAGGCTGTGGAGGTGCAGTTTTTGCTTGGCTACTTGTTGGAACATTACATTTAGATACTATTATGCCAATTATTAAAAATATTTGGACTGCAGGTTGATTCTAAAAAAAGAATAAGGAAGATTTATAAATTTAATTTCAATTGTAATTGAACTGTTAGCTTTACTTATTAACGTATAGTTCTATCCCATCTATAAGATTTAACTATCCTTCCTGCGGAAATTAGCTTTGATTTATAATGTGTAGAGATTTTGTCATGAGAATTTTTTAAGGTATCTAATCCTATACCGTTTCTACCAAACTCCCTGCCAGAGCTATGGTAATATAAACCATCTCCTTTGTAGATTCCAATATGATCACATTTCATTTTATTTCCAAAGAATAAAAGGTCGCCTGGTTGAAGAGAGTCATAAGATTCTTCTAAGTAAAAAAGGTGTTTACAAAAACTTTTTATTTGATATGAATCTCTAGGTATATAAATATGATGCTTGAAAAAAGCAGTCTGAATTAGCCCGGAACAATCAAAATTGGGTCCTAATGTTCCTCCCCAAAGATATTTGTTAGTTAAATCAGCCTGATCCTCGATCCATTTTAAGATTGAAGGAACTTGATCCATAATAAGTGATTGTCCATTTTTCACTTTCTCTGTTTTTCTTAGTTCGTGTTTCTCAATAATTAATCCATTTAAATTTACCCAACAGACATAACCATCTTCATATAATTGAATTAAAATTCTTGATAATTGATGGGAGTATTGATGGCTATCTGGGTAAATAAGTTTGAAAATTCTACTTTTAAAAATTTCAGTAACTAATTTATTTTCTGTTTGATTTTGATATCCAGAAATATTAACTTTTAGTTTCCACCAAATAGTCTTTGAAAAATTTGTTTGTTTAAATAGTGAGATAGGGTCTTTATATTTTTTCATACAATGTCCTTTTATTACTTAAATAAAGAGATGGGTCTAGCCTTAAATGATTGTTTACAGAGAGTATGCTCCCATAATAAAGATTTTTCAAGAGAAGATATTGCTATAACTTGGATAAACTACAAAATTGAAAATAAAAGAGTTTTTAAAGGTTTTGGATATGGCATTAATAATAAAAAAATGTTTTATCCTGCCAGCATAGTCAAGTTGGTTTATGGTCTTGCTGCATATTATTGGATTAAAAAAGGAAGTCTATTATTGTCAGACGAAATAATTGATGCTGTAGTGAAAATGTTATCTTTCTCAAGTAATAATGCTACAAGCTTTTTAATTGATTTACTTACTGGAACCACAAGTGGACCTTGTATTGAAGGAGAATTATGGGAAAACTGGAAATATCAAAGAAACATAATAAATGATTGGCTACATGATTTTCATTGGGAGGAATTGATCGGTATTAATTGTTGTCAGAAAACTTGGGACGATGGACCATTTGGTCGAGAAAAAGAATTTTATGGATACGAGAACAAAAATCGCAATGCAATGACAACAGATTCAACTGCACGAGTTTTTGAGGAAATTATGATTCATATTGATTATCAAAAAGACGATTTACACTTAAGAGATTTTTTAACAAGAGATTTAAATAAAGCTGCTCTTGAACGTGATTCTTTAAATCAAATCGATGGTTTTTTAGGTGAAGGACTACCAGAAAGTACAAAGCTTTGGAGTAAAGCAGGATTAATGTCTGAAGTTAGGCATGATTCTGCTTGGTGGATTAATAATCAGTCTTTACAAACTTTATTAGTAGTTTTTTGTGATGGAGAAAAATATTCCAAAGATACTTCTTTCTTACCCTTAATCGCAAAAGAAGTTCACGAATTTAATAAGAGATACATTATTGATGACTAAAGTGATTCATCAAAAAAATTAGAATCAAATTTATCAGTATAGGCCTCATAAGGAAGCATCAATATCTCAACAGAATTTATTTCATTTAAAATCCATTCCTTATATTCCGCTAACAAACTTCTTCTATCTTCATTATCCAATTCATAAATACGCAATGCTGTATCTTTCAAATTTTCTTTAATTAAGTTCTCAATTTCTTCATTCCTCATTTTATTTCTCCTTCTATTTCTCCCTCTATAATCACTCGTCTAATTGTTGACAATGCAATTCCTGTTTGTGCTCTTATTGATCGATATGAATATCCTTCACTACGCAATCTTATTACAAGAGATTCTTTTAAAGTACTTATCTTGGGCCTTCCCCCTAGATTATTTCCAGATAATTTTCTACGCAAAAGCTCTTCTTTTTTTCTTTCACCGAAACTTTTGGCATCTAAATTATCCAATTCATATAAAATCTTAAAAATTGAAGAACTTATTTTAGAAGAATCATTAGCTGCAAAAAAACCATCTAAAGTTCGGAATTTAATATCCATATTTATGAGTTTATTTATTGTCACCAAACATTCTTTTTTATTTTTAAAAGCTCGATCAAGTTGAGTCATTATAAATGAATCGCCTTTAGATAAGAAATTTATAGCTTTATTGAGTTGGGGTTTTATTTCTTCACCTAGACCTACTAATTCAGAGAATATTACACTGCAACCCTCTTCCTTTAGATGTTTTATCTGCTCGTTTAAATATTCAAATTCATTTTGAGTAGCTCTAGCATACCCAACAGCTTTAGATTGTTTATTTTTTTCAGATAGTAAAAGACGTTTTCTTTTGAATTTAAAAGTCAATGTTTTTTTACATATATTTTTTACTGTATCAATAAATATACAAAAAAACACTGACTAGTCTATAAAGTATCGATTTATCTACATTTTTTAAAAATTAGTAAAAATAAATTGTTCTGGAATCTGTGTTTAAAAGAACGTTCTAGATTCTGTCCTTATATTAGTTATTGGAACATTAATATTGTGATTATTGATTTAATTAAGATCTTCTAAATCATAAATAGTTTTGTTAAATTCATTTATTTTTTGACGTTTATTGTATGGGCATCATCCCATAAATTAGTAATAGTTAATTCATCTAGTTTTTACTAAAATAAAATTATGCGCTATGACTAATTAATTTGACTAATAAACCCAACAGTTTAATTTCAAAACCTGATTGGTTAAGAGTAAAAGCTCCACAAGTTGAGAGAATTGGTAAAACTGCAAATTTATTAAATGATTTAAATCTAAATACTGTTTGTCAAGAAGCAAGCTGTCCAAATATAGGTGAATGTTTTGCCAGTGGAACCGCAACTTTTCTCATAATGGGTCCTGGATGTACTAGGGCATGTCCGTATTGTGATATTGATTTTGATAGATCTAAGAGGGATTTAGACCCAACAGAACCATATCGTCTGGCCGAAGCTGTTTATAGAATGAAACTTAAACATGTTGTAATAACATCAGTTAATAGAGACGACCTTAATGATGGTGGCGCATCTCAATTTTTCAAATGTGTTTATCAAGTAAGAAAACAATCTCCTAAAACTACTATTGAGCTTTTAATTCCTGATTTTTGTGGTAACTGGAAAGCGCTTGAAAAAGTTCTTGATTCTAATCCAAATGTTTTAAACCATAATATTGAAACTGTTCCTTCGCTATATAAAAAAGTAAGACCTCAGGGTAAATATGAGAGAACTCTAGAGTTGCTTAAAAGAACTAGAGATTTTTCTCCTAAAGTTTATACAAAGTCAGGATTTATGCTTGGTTTAGGGGAAACGGATGAGGAGGTTTTGGGTCTTCTTAGGGATTTAAAAAGTAATTACGTTGATATTGTTACTATTGGCCAATATTTATCTCCTGGTCCTAATCATTTACCTGTTCAAAGATTTGTGAGTCCCTCAAAATTTAATTATTTTAAAGTTTTCGGGGAAACAGATTTGGACTTTATGCAAGTAGTTAGTTCTCCTTTAACTCGCAGCAGTTACCATGCTGAAGAGATTCAAAAACTGATGAAAAAGTATCCAAGATAGTCATTTGTCTTGATTTGAATCTACCCACTCATTTAATTTCCACTCAACTAGATTATTTGTAATCATTGGATCATTTTTGATGATTTTTAATGCATTTTTATAATTTTTCATCTCAATAATCAGTAATCCTCCGTCACCTGGTCTCTTTAACTCATCTATCAAAAATCCACTTTTTATATTGATACCTTTTTTTTTTAATTTTTTTATCCAATTAATATGTTCCTTAATTATTTTTCGTTTTAAATCACCATTAATTAAGTATTCTTTTTTTATAATTTCAGTCTTTACAAAGAAAGGCATTTACATCTTCTTGATGCCAAGCATTTCTTCCTCGCTTGGGGGAACTATTAACTTAAAAATACTCTTAAAATAAGACCAATTTTCAATTATTTTTGCAGCCTTTAAGCTATTTGTTTTTGCTTGATATTCTTTAATAATTTCCAAAAATATCTTTTCTTGCTTTGATGAAGTTATTTTGTAAATACTAACTATTTCACTATTAATTTTATCACTTAAATCATTATGTTCATCGAGTATGAAAGCAATTCCACCAGTCATGCCCGCACCAATGTTCCTTCCAGTGGAACCTAGAATAACCACTTTTCCACCAGTCATGTATTCACAACAATGATCACCTGCGCCCTCTGTTACTGCTGTGGCCCCACTATTTCTTACTGCAAATCTTTCTCCCGATTTTCCTAAAGCAAACAATTTTCCTCCTGTGGCTCCATAAAGACAGGTGTTTCCTAGTATTACATGTTCGGAGGAAATTTCATCGATTTTTGGTGGAATTATTGTGAGGATTCCACCATTCATTCCTTTACAAACATAATCATTAGCTTCCCCGATTAATTGAACATTCATACCCTTCAATAAAAAGGCACCAAAACTTTGTCCTGCATATCCTTTGAAATTTAAATTTAGTTGCCCATTGAACCCAGTGTTGCCATGAAGTTCTGCTATTTCGCCTGATATCTTTGCACAAACACTTCTATCTGTATTTTTTATCTCAATTTCTTTGGTTAACTTTTTATGATTTTTAATTGAATCTATGAATTCAGCATCAGATAAAAACTCGTCCTCTAATACATAACCATTGCTATGAGCATTGTTTGAATGTTTTAACCATGATCTGTTGTTGGTTGAAAATTCATTATTGACTAAAGAAGAAAGATCAAAATTAGAAGTTTTTGGAAGGCATGTATTTCTTGTAGAAAGAAATTCTTGGTTGCCAATCAGTTCTTCCATACAAGATACTCCGATACTACTCATTATCTGTCTCACTTCTTCAGCAATATACAAGAAAAAATTTACAACATTTTCTGGAATCCCCTTAAATCTTTTTCTTAATTCCTCTTTTTGAGTAGCAACTCCAACAGGACACTTGTTTGTATGACAAACCCGAGCCATTATGCATCCCTCCGCGATCATTGCAACAGAACCGAAACCGTATTCTTCAGCCCCTAGTAACGCTGCAATAACTACATCCCAGCCTGTTTTAAGACCGCCATCAGTTCTCAAAATTACTCTTTTACGTAAGTTATTCTCTAATAGAGATTTGTGAACCTCAGCAACTCCTAGTTCCCATGGTAAACCTGCATGTTTTATAGAACTTAGAGGCGAAGCACCTGTACCTCCATCATGTCCTGAAATTTGAATTACATCTGCATTAGCTTTGCTTACTCCAGCAGCGATAGTGCCGATACCAATTTCAGAAACAAGTTTAACGCTTACTTTCGCTTTTGGATGGACTTGGTGTAAGTCGTGGATAAGTTGAGCTAAATCTTCGATCGAATAAATATCATGATGAGGGGGAGGAGATATTAGGGCTACCCCAGGTTTACTATTTCTTAGTTTTGCGATGTAAGAATCAACTTTTGGACCAGGTAATTGTCCTCCTTCTCCAGGCTTTGCTCCTTGAGCCATTTTAATTTCGAGTTGTTTACCACTTCTTAAATATTCAGGCGTAACTCCAAATCTACCTGATGCTATTTGTTTAATAGCTGAGCATGCAGTGTCTCCATTTTCTAAACCTTTTATAAATGGTAATGTCGCTGATTGAGTATTTTCATCGATATCATTTAAAACATTAAAACGAGCTGGATCTTCTCCTCCTTCTCCACTATTACTTTTCCCACCAATTCTGTTCATTGCAACTGCTAAAACTTCGTGGGCTTCTCTTGACAATGCACCCAAACTCATTCCTCCAGTGCAAAATCTTTTGCAAATTGACTCAACACTTTCAACTGCCTCAAGTGGAATACTTTCTCTTTGCGAACTAATTGTTAGTAAATCTCTTAAAGATGTGGCCGGCCTATTACTGATCAGTTTTTTGTAAGTTTCAAAATGATCGTATCCCGGTCCCTGTTTCACAGCCGAATGTAAAACTTTGGACATTTCTGGATTATTGGAATGATATTCACCATTATTTCTAAATTGTACGAATCCTAAAAATTCTAATTTCTTTAAATCAATCTCTGGGTAGGCTTTCGTATGAATTAAAAGAGTTTCATTAGTTAATTCTTTTAATGTTATTCCAGCTATTCGACTTGTTGTACCATCAAAAGCAATTTTGATTAAGTCAGATCCAAGGCCTACAGCTTCAAAAATTTGTGCTCCATGGTAACTAGATAAAAGTGATATACCGATTTTTGAAAGAATTTTTCTTAGACCGTCCTCTAGAGCTTTTTTAATATTTTCTTGAACATCAATTATTGATAATGGATTTATTTTTTTGCTATCAATAAGTTTTTGAGTTTTTGGATGTTTTAACCAATGTCTACCTGCCTCGAAGGTCAACCAAGGGCAAACCGCACTTGCACCATAACCAATTAAACAAGCTAAGTGGTGTGTACTCCAACATTGACCTGTCTCAATTATTAAAGAGGCTTTTAGTCTAATTTCTTTTTTAAGGAGATAATGATGAATTGCGCCAACAGCAAGTAAAGGAGGAATATAAGTCTTTTTAGGATTAATTCCTTTATCAGAAATAATAATTAAAGAGCAACCTTCTTTTAAAGAGAGCTCACTCTCCTTACAAATTGCTTTTAGTTTGTTCTCTAAGCCTTGAACACCTTCTTCAATATCAAATAAACTTGAAATTGTTTTAGATTTAATTTTTGATTTTTTAATGGAAAGGAGTTCTTCCTCATTAAGAATTGGACTTTGTAGATGAACAAACGGTTTTGGATCTTTAATCTCAAATGGAGTACATCTCTCTCCAAGATGCATCTCTAAACTCATTACCAGTTTTTCTCTTAAAGGGTCAATAGGGGGATTAGTTACTTGTGCAAATCTTTGCTTGAAATAGTCATATAAAATGTGTGGCTTTGATGAAAGCACTGCTAATGGGATGTCGTCGCCCATGCAATATGTAGGCTCTTTAGCTAATGAAGCCATTGAATCTAAAATGAGATCATTATCTTCGGCTGAAAAACCATATGCAGTTTGTTGCTGTAACAACTCAAGATCTTTTAGTTTGCAGTCTTTAACCCATTCATTATTTTTGATTTTTATAGTTCTATTACTTAGGAGTTTTTTATAATCATGCCTTTGAGCTGCTTCAGATTTGACATCCCAATTTCTTAAAATTCTATTTTGACGAAAATTAACTGCTAACATTTGCCCTGGTCCTAATCGGCCTTTCTCAATTACTCTTTCCTCTTCAAGATCTACTACTCCTGTTTCCGAACCCATGATTACAAATCCATCATTTGTGATGGAATATCTTGCGGGTCTTAGTCCATTTCTATCAAGAGTTGCACCGACCGAATTTCCATCAGCAAAAACGAGGAGAGCAGGACCATCCCAAGCTTCTTGTAGGCTCGCAGAATACTCATAAAACGCTTTAATATCATCTCTATTTTCAAGCTCCGGTTGATCTCTAAATGCTTCAGGAACAAGTTTTAATAATGAGTCAGTAATAGGTTGACCTGAACGAATATTAATTTCAAGTGTTGCATCAAGATTGGATGAATCACTTTTGTTTACATCCACAATAGGCTTGATTTCATTAGATAATTCCCCCCAAAAATCGTCAATATGTGTTTCTGAAGCTTTGGCCCAATTAATATTTCCTAAAAGAGTATTTATTTCACCGTTATGACCTAAAAATCTCATTGGTTGAGCTAATGGCCATTTTGGAAGTGTATTGGTACTAAATCTTCTGTGATAAACAGAAAATGAAACTTTAAAATTCTCTTGCTTTAGATCTAGATAAAACTCAGATAAAATTTCAGACCTAACCATACCTTTATATACAACTGTTTGAGAGCTAAGAGAGGCAAAATAGAATTCACAATCCCCGACATGGTTTTTAAAGGATTCCCTTATTTTTGTTTCAATTCTCTTTCTTAATTGGAATAATAGTTTTTCAATATCCTGATTATCTTTTTTGTAAATATGTAAGAACCACTGACTAATGAATGGAGCATTTGCCTTGGCTAAAGGGCCTAAGATTTCATTATTTACAGGTACAGTTCTCCAAAAAGTATGCTTTATCCCCAATTTTTCAGCTTCTTTATCACATATTGATTTACATTCTTCAATTTTTTCATTGTTATTTGGCATGAAAATCATGCCTAAACCTCTATCAAAATCTTTTTTATTTTCTAGGTTTATTTTTTCTTCAAAGTATTTCCAAGGAATTGAACATAAAATACCCGCTCCATCGCCTGAATCACTATCACCTCCACAACCTCCTCTGTGTTCCATGCAGGTAAGACCTTTTAATGATTGTTTTAGTATCCAGTTACTTTCAATACCTTCAACATTTGCTATAAAACCAACTCCACAAGCATCCTTTTCCCCAATGATTCCATTTGGGGAGAAACTATCCTGATATGGCCCTTCGATCTTTTTAATACTCTCTCTCATAGATTATTTAACTTTATTTAGATAATTATGTAACTCCATTATAAAAATAAATATCAAAATAAATCTAAAAATAATTAATATTTACCAAACAATTTAATTTTACTAATTTTAAAAAAAATTGATCAAAAACTTTAGTTGGTGCTCGTAAAAGGTTATGATAATTAAATGTTTATTTTTATCTAAAAATAATAGATGCCCACCATTTCACAATTAATTGGTTCAGAAAGAAAACGTCTGACGAGGAAAACAAAGTCTCCCGCGCTTAAAGCTTGTCCTGAGAGAAGAGGAGTATGTACTAGGGTCTATACATCTACTCCAAAAAAACCTAATTCAGCCTTGAGAAAAGTTGCAAGAGTAAGATTAACTTCAGGTTTTGAAGTAACAGCTTACATCCCTGGAATTGGACATAATTTGCAAGAACACTCTGTGGTATTACTCAGGGGTGGAAGAGTTAAGGATTTGCCAGGAGTTAGATATCATATAATAAGGGGAACTTTAGATACGGCTGGAGTCAAAGATAGACGTCAATCCAGATCTAAGTATGGAGCAAAAGCTCCAAAAGACTAATTTGTAAACAGTACTTTAAAAAAAAATGTCACGTCGTAATGCAGCAGTAAAAAGACCAGTTCTTCCAGATCCTCAATTTAATAGTCGTCTAGCTTCAATGATGATTTCTAGGTTGATGAAACATGGTAAAAAATCTACAGCTCAAAGAATATTGTCTGATGCTTTTTCTCTAATTAGTGAAAGAACTGGTGGCAATGCAGTTGAGCTATTTGAAACAGCTGTAAAAAATGCTACGCCTCTTGTCGAAGTAAGAGCTAGAAGAGTTGGTGGTGCAACATATCAAGTTCCAATGGAAGTACGCCAAGAAAGGGGAACAGCGATGGCATTAAGATGGTTAGTAACATTCTCTCGCGCAAGAAATGGCAAAAGTATGTCTCAAAAACTTGCTGGTGAGTTAATGGATGCAGCAAATGAGACTGGTAGTTCAGTTAAAAAAAGAGAAGATACTCATAAAATGGCTGAGGCTAATAAGGCTTTTGCACATTACAGATACTAAATTCGTCAAAAAGGTACTTAAGTAGTTTATTATTATAAAAGTTTACTTTTAGTGTGAACTATACTTATCAAAATTTATTTTATTTGGAGCTTTAAAATTGGCACGCGACTTTCCCCTAGAACGAGTAAGGAACATAGGTATAGCCGCTCATATTGATGCAGGGAAGACAACAACCACTGAAAGAATCTTGTTTTATTCCGGTGTAGTCCACAAGATAGGTGAGGTTCACGATGGTGCTGCTGTAACAGATTGGATGGATCAAGAAAGAGAAAGAGGAATAACTATTACTGCTGCTGCAATATCCACAAGTTGGCAAGATCATAGGATCAATATTATAGATACTCCAGGTCACGTCGATTTCACTATTGAAGTAGAAAGATCAATGCGAGTATTAGATGGAGTCATTGCAGTATTTTGTGCTGTTGGTGGAGTTCAGCCTCAATCTGAAACAGTTTGGCGTCAAGCGGATAGGTACTCTGTTCCAAGAATGGTTTTTGTAAACAAAATGGATAGAACTGGAGCAGATTTCTTGAAAGTAAACAATCAAATTAAAGATCGACTAAAAGCAAATGCTCTTCCTATTCAGTTACCCATTGGGGCTGAGGGTGATCTCACAGGAATCATTGATTTAGTTGCAAATAAAGCTTATCTCTACAAAAATGATTTAGGTACTGATATTGAAGAAGCACCTATCCCACCTGAAATGGAGGAGGAAGCAGCTGAGTGGAGAAATAAGTTGATGGAAAGTGTAGCTGAAAATGACGAAGAGTTAATAGAAATATTTCTTGAAACAGGAGAGTTATCCGAATCTCAACTTAAAAAAGGAATAAGAGAAGGGGTTTTAAAACATGGATTAGTACCTGTATTGTGTGGTTCAGCTTTTAAGAATAAAGGAGTCCAGCTTGTTTTGGATGCAGTAGTTGATTACTTACCCGCTCCCGTTGATGTGAAACCAATACAAGGTGTTTTACCAAGTGGTAAAGAAGATGTTAGACCATCTGATGATAATGCACCTTTCAGTGCATTAGCTTTCAAAGTCATGTCTGACCCTTATGGAAAATTAACTTTTGTGAGAATGTATTCAGGAGTTCTTTCAAAGGGTAGTTATGTTATGAATTCAACAAAAGATGCTAAAGAAAGAATTTCTAGATTAGTTATTTTAAAAGCGGATGAAAGAGAGGAGGTTGATGAATTGAGGGCTGGAGATTTGGGAGCTGTACTGGGTCTCAAAAATACAACTACTGGTGACACTTTATGTAATACCGAAGATCCTATTGTTTTGGAAACTTTGTTTATACCAGAACCAGTTATCTCTGTGGCGGTTGAGCCAAAAACTAAAGGGGATATGGAAAAATTGTCAAAGGCTTTAACTGCTTTATCTGAAGAGGATCCAACTTTTAGGGTAAGTACAGATCCTGAGACAAATCAGACTGTAATCGCTGGTATGGGTGAGTTACACTTAGAAATCCTTGTTGACAGAATGTTAAGGGAATTTAAAGTTGAAGCTAATATTGGAGCTCCGCAGGTTTCATATAGAGAGACCATCAGGTCTAGTTCCAAAGGTGAAGGTAAGTATGCAAGACAAACTGGAGGAAAAGGACAATATGGTCACGTAATCATTGAAATGGAACCTGCTGAAGTTGGTAAAGGTTTCGAATTTGTAAATAAAATTGTTGGTGGAGCTGTACCTAAAGAGTATATAGGCCCCGCATCTAATGGAATGAAAGAAACCTGTGAATCAGGGGTCCTTGCCGGTTATCCACTCATTGATGTAAAAGTAACACTAGTCGATGGTTCATTCCACGATGTAGACTCATCTGAAATGGCCTTCAAAATTGCAGGCTCTATGGCTTTTAAAGATGGGGTTAAAAAATGCAACCCTGTCCTTTTAGAGCCTATGATGAAAGTCGAGGTCGAAAGTCCTGATGACTTTCTAGGATCTGTAATTGGTGATCTCTCTTCTAGACGAGGTCAAGTCGAAGGACAATCTGTTGATGATGGATTGTCTAAGGTACAGGCCAAAGTGCCCTTAGCCGAAATGTTCGGTTATGCCACTCAACTCCGATCAATGACTCAAGGTCGGGGTATATTTTCAATGGAGTTCGCAAATTATGAGGAAGTCCCTCGTAACGTTGCTGAAGCTATCATTTCCAAGAATCAGGGCAACTCCTGATCTCTAAACAAAACACTCTTAAACCCTCGATTCTTTAATTCAAATGGCTCGCGAGAAGTTCGAAAGAAACAAACCACATGTCAACATAGGTACTATTGGCCATGTTGATCATGGAAAAACAACACTTACTGCTGCTATTACAAACGTACTAGCAAAAAAAGGTCAAGCTCAAGCTCAAGACTATGGAGACATTGACGGTGCTCCTGAAGAAAGAGAGCGTGGCATTACTATTAATACAGCTCACGTCGAATATGAAACTGAAGGCAGACATTATGCTCATGTAGATTGCCCAGGACACGCTGATTATGTAAAAAACATGATTACAGGAGCAGCACAAATGGACGGAGCTATTCTTGTCTGTGCAGCTACAGATGGTCCCATGGCGCAAACTAAAGAACATATTCTTCTAGCTAAGCAAGTTGGCGTACCTGCTCTTGTAGTGGCTCTCAATAAATGCGATATGGTCGATGATGAGGAAATTATTGAACTTGTTGAAATGGAAATCAGGGAACTATTAGATAGTTATGATTTCCCTGGTGATGATATTCCTATAGTTCAAGTCTCCGGTCTAAAAGCTCTTGAAGGTGATTCTACTTGGGAATCAAAAATTGAAGAATTAATGAAAGCAGTTGATGCTAGTATTCCTGAACCCGAAAGAGAAGTCGATAAACCATTCTTGATGGCTGTTGAAGATGTCTTCTCAATTACTGGTAGAGGAACTGTTGCAACAGGAAGGATTGAGAGAGGAAAAGTTACTGTTGGAGAAGAGGTCGAAATAGTTGGAATAAGAGATACAAGATTAACAACAGTTACTGGAGTTGAAATGTTCCGTAAACTTCTTGATGAAGGTATGGCTGGTGATAATGTTGGTTTATTACTGCGTGGTGTTCAGAAAGAAGATATTGAAAGAGGAATGGTCCTTGTTAAAAAAGGATCTATTACTCCTCATACTAAATTTGAAGGTGAAGTTTATGTTCTCAAAAAAGAAGAGGGCGGTAGACATACTCCATTCTTTGCTGGATATAGACCGCAGTTTTATATCAGAACAACTGATGTGACAGGTCAAATAACAGCTTTTACCTCTGATGATGGTTCTAATGTTGAGATGGTCATGCCTGGTGACAGAATCAAGATGACTGGAGAGTTAATCTGCCCAGTTGCTATTGAACAAGGTATGAGATTCGCAATCCGTGAAGGTGGACGTACTATTGGTGCTGGAGTTGTCTCTAAGATTATCAATTAATATTTTTGATTTTTTAGAATTTAACCTCTATCACTTAATATAAGAAATTGATAAGGGTCATTGATATTCAATGGCCCAACATCAAAAGTTAATTTGAAATTATGACTGCATCAATTGCACAACAAAAAATAAGAATAAGACTGAAAGCATTTGATAGAAGAATGCTTGATTTGTCTTGCGATAAAATAATTCAAACTGCCGATACTACCTCTGCTTCAGCAATTGGTCCAATACCTCTTCCGACAAAAAGGAAAATTTACTGTGTACTAAGATCACCACATGTTGATAAAGATTCTAGAGAGCATTTTGAAACAAGAACGCATAGACGAATTATCGATATTTATAGTCCTTCTGCAAAGACTATTGATGCTTTAATGAAGTTAGATCTTCCTAGTGGAGTTGATATAGAAGTTAAACTTTAAGAATTCCCGAAAAGGACTTAAATTGTTTATTATGAATGGATATAAATGAGGTTTAAATGGGAGAGCTCTCAGTAAGGGAATTACCTTTGTTTCCTTTGCCAGAAGTAGTTCTTTTCCCTCAAGAAGTTTTACCATTACATATTTTTGAATCAAGATATAGGATAATGCTTCAGTCTGTACTCGAGACAGATTCAATGTTCGGGGTTATAAAGTGGGATCCTTCTTCAAAAACAATGGCAAATGTAGGCTGTTGTGCCCAAATAATAAAACATCAAACTGCAGATGATGGGAGAAGTAATATAATCACTCTTGGACAACAAAGATTTCAAGTTCTAGAAATCACACGTTCAACACCTTTTTGTTCAGCGATGGTAAGTTGGATAAGTGATGATAATGTTGATAATCTTCAAAAATTAGATTCTTTGAAAGATTCAGTTACCGAAGCTCTTAGTGATGTCATTAATCTCACAAGTAAATTGACAAATACTAATAAAAATTTTCCTGATAAATTGCCAAACAATCCTATGGAATTATCATTTTGGATTGGGGCTCATTTAGGAGGTTCTGTCGCAGAGGAACAGCAAAGACTTTTAGAGGAAAGAAATACTTTTACTCGTTTAGAAAGAGAATTTGAAATGCTTGATCATACAAGAAAACAACTTGCTGCTAGAACAGCATTGAAAGAAAGTTTTCCTGATATAAAAGAAAATTAAATGATTCAATTAGTATTAACGCTTTTTATACTATTTTTTTGTCTATTAACTTTATGTATTATTTGGAGAAATAATTCTAGAAAATATATTTCTTCTGGTACGGTAGCATCAGCATATGATGCTTGGACTCAGGATAAATTACTTGAGAGATTGTGGGGAGAACATATACATTTGGGCTTTTATGCCACAGGCAAACAAAATATTGATTTTAGAGAGGCTAAGGTACAGTTTGCTCATAAATTAGTTAATTGGAGTGGTTTAGATAAACTACCAAAAGGTTCAAGAATTCTTGATGTGGGGTGCGGAATAGGAGGAAGTTCTAGAATTCTTGCAAAATATTATGGATTTAATGTAACTGGAATTACAATTAGCCCTGCTCAAGTAAAAAGAGCAAGAGAACTAACACCTTCAGGACTTAATTGTAATTTTCTTGTCATGGATGCATTGGATTTAAAATTTGAAGACGGATCATTTGACGCTGTCTGGAGTGTTGAGGCTGGTGCACACATGAATGATAAAAATAAGTTTGCAGATGAAATGTTGAGAACTTTGAGGCCAGGAGGATATTTGGCAATTGCTGATTGGAATTCAAGAGATCTAAGGGCATATCCTCCAACTTTTTTTGAGAAGTTAGTTCTTAAACAGTTACTTGAACAGTGGGTTCATCCTAATTTTATTAGCATTAATGAATTTAGTAATATTCTTAGAGTTAATAAAAATAGTGCAGGAAGAGTTATTTCTGAGAATTGGAATTTTTATACCAATCCTTCTTGGTACGACTCTATTATTGAAGGGATTCGAAGACCCTTTGTGATTTTGTCTCTTGGCCCTCTAGCGATAGTGAAGTCTATTAGAGAAATTCCAACTATTCTTCTTATGAATTGGTCATTTAAAAAAGGTTTAATGGAGTTTGGAGTTTATAAATGTAGAGGATAATTTAATTTAGTTCAATATTTTCAGAAAAATAATTTCCAAAATCTACAAAGTTCTTACATAAAGGCTTAAGTTGATTTTTTAATTCAAAAAGATTTTCAATATTGTTTTGATTATTTATTTCTAAATCAATGTAAATTATATATTCTCCTAATTCTCTTTTGGATGGCCTTGACTCGATCTTACTCATATTAAATCCGAAATCTGCCACATATTTAATAGCTTTAAGTAAAGCACCAGGTTCATTTGAGATTAATGAGAAAGCAAAACTTGAAATATTAGCTAAACTCCCATTCGATTTCTTGCTCAACAAGACAAATCTAGTGCAATTTCCTGGGACATCATTAATTGGAAAAGCTAATTCTTTAAGTCCCTCAATTTGAATTAATGATTTTGAACCAATAGCTGCTCTAAACTTACTTCCTTTCACCATATTGACTGCTTCTGATGTTGAATTTGTGGGGAGAGGAATTGCATTTGGAAGATTTTCAGATAACCATTCGGAACATTGAGCTAAAGCTTGAGGATGAGATAATACCTCAGAAATGTTTGAAAGATTTCCGTCACTAATTAATGCGTGCTTTATTGGTAAAACAATTGCTTTATTAATAAATATTTCAGGAAATTTCCAAAGAGCATCTAGGGTAGCTGTAACTCCACCTTCCACCGAATTTTCAATTGGTACTACAGCAGCATCACAATTGTTGTAGGCTATTGATTTAATGACCCCATGTAACCCATTACATGGTACAAATATAGGTGTCTGAAAATTGGCAAGCTTTGATAATATATGAGCTGCTTTTTCTGCGTATGTCCCTTTAGGACCCAAATATGCAACTTGTTTGCGCATGATTAATCGTAAGAAAAAAAGAGATCAAATAAGCATTGGAGGGATATAGAAAATGTTATTGTCTTTTGACGCTAAGCAGAAATTAAAGCTTTCTGTAACACGAAATAAAGAATATCTTTCTAAATATCTTTTGGAGGAAGAAAGAGTTGTTGGAGCAATGCTGGACTCCAAAAAATTAGTTCCCGAAGGAGAAGGTAGATATAAGTATACAGTAACAAGCTTTAAGGTTTTTCAATTAGATATTAACCCTGTTGTTTCAATCGCGGTAGAGAATAAAGATGGAATTTTAAGTATGAGTGCCCTTGAAAGTAAATTGGAGGGTTTAGGGATCATAGATGACTTTAATCTTATTTTGAAAGCGAATTTGGGAGCAACAAATGTAGGATTAGAAGGAGAGGCGCTTTTGGGGGTTTCTGTAAGTCAACCCCCTTTATTGAAACTGGTACCAAAGAAAATTTTGGAATCTACAGGTCATTCTGTTTTAAATGGAATTTTGTTGGGGATAAAATCAAGAGTGCAACAACAATTAGTTAAGGATTTTTTAGATTGGTGTGAATTAAATAAGATTTGATTTTTCTAAAAAGCTTTTTCTATGGAGATTAGTTATTCCATTGCTTTTAATAATTGAAAGATGTTCTCGAGTTCCATAACCTTTATTTTTAAATATTAAGTAACCTGAGTATTTTTTTTCTAACCTTTCCATTAAATTGTCGCGAGATACTTTTGCAACTATGCTTGCCGAAGCTATTGCTGTAAATTTGGAGTCTCCCGAAACTACATTGTGTTGAGTTCCTTTCCATGGTCTTAATAATAAGGGGCCATCAATTATTAGTTCAGATGGTTTCTCTTTTAATTTTTTTAAAGCTCTTATCATTGAAAGTTCTGTTGCAACTCTGATGCCAAACTTATCTATTTCTCTAACTGATGATTGTCCAATTCCATAATCTTTAGAAAGTAATAAAATTTTTGGCAAAAGTAATTTTCTTTTTTTGGGAGTTAATTTTTTACTATCTTTTACTCCAAATTCTTTTAAGGTAACTTTATGTTTTTCAGTTAAAACTACAACTGCTGAGAAAACTGGACCAAAAACTGCTCCCCTCCCAACTTCGTCTATTCCAACTTCGGTTATTTTATTCAATATTTGCTGAAGATCTTCTTCTTTTTTTTCTTGCATTGTTTATATCATCTTTAATTTCAATTTCATCTTCCTTTTCCAAAATTACAACTTCTTTATTCTCATTAGATTGTTTTGTTGATTTATCTTGAGAATTAGCAATTGCTTCAGTATCAATCCCTATATTTTCTGATTCTAGAGATTTTGAGACTTTTTTTGTTGTTTTTTTATTTGTTAGTTTTTTATCTTTTTCTTCACTATTATCTTTTAAACGCACAAAATTATTGCTGGTAAGATACTCTTTACCCAACTTTATAAGTGGATTAATACCTAATTGACTGAAAACAATTTTTTCATCATTAGTAAGATCAACAGTTACAATATTTTTTTCTTTTGAATTCGATGTATTAATGTCATCATTATCGTTTTCTTTTTTGTTTTCATAATCTTCCTTATTGAGGTTTTTAGAGTTTTGTAATTCCTTTTCAGATATTTTTTCCTGTTTGTCAGTTGATTGAGAATTATCTACATCTGTAGCTTTTATAATATTTGATTTATTAGTTTTTTCTTCAACATTTTTAATTTGTAGATTAGAAATATCAAAATCCAATTTATTTTCTATATGCCCTGTACCATTGCAATTAGAACATTTTTTACCAAAAAGTTCATAGATATTTTGGCCCTGTCTTTTTCTGGTTAACTCAACTAAACCTAATTCAGTGAGCTGAGCTATCTGAGGTCTTGCAGAATCATCTTTAATTGCTGAAGTAAAATGTTCAAGTAACTGGAATTGATCTCTTCTAGATTCCATATCAATAAAATCAACTACGATAACTCCACCAATATTTCTTAATTTTATTTGTTTTGAGATTTCAACTGCTGCTTCGCAATTAGTCCACAAAACTGTTTGCCGTGAGTTAGCAGATCTTGTAAATGATCCAGAGTTGACATCAATTACTGTTAGAGCTTCAGTTGGTTCAATAATTATATAACCTCCAGAAGGAAGATCTACTCTGGGTTGAAGAGCTTTTTGAATTGTTTTCTTTATTTCGTATTTTTCTAAAATATGTTGATTCAAATCGTTATCGTAAAATTCGATATCCACATTAGATTCATAATTGATTAAAAAATCTTTTGCTCTTTCAACTGAAATTTTACTATCGATTACTATATTTTTAGTTGATGATTTAATATGATCTCTCAAAATCTTTAGAGAGAATTCATCATCTCTTTTTATTAAATTAGGAGGATTAGAAGTCTCACAAATTTTTAAAATATCCTCCCATTGTTGAGTTAAATTTTCTAGATCTTCAATAAGTAATTCTTCTTTTATCTCTTGTGCTTCTGTTCTAAATAGTAAACCTGTGCTAGGTGGTTTTATTAAAACGCCAAGAGCTTTTAATCGACTTCTTTCTGTTTCTGTATTTATTTTTCTAGAAATATTTACTCCTTGACCATGCGGCTGAAGTATTAAATACTTTCCAGGGATTGAAATACTTCCTGTGAGTCTAGGTCCTTTTGATCCTGTGGGTTCCTTTATAACCTGTACCAAAACTTTTTGTTTTGGTTCGAGTAATTCAGTTATTCCAAATATTCCTTTTTTGAGTCTTAGTGGCCCGAGATCTGATACATGGATGAATCCATTTTTATCACTTTCGCCGATATCTATGAAAGCTGCATCAATGCCAGGGAGAACATTTTCAACTGTTCCTAAAAATATATCACCAATTTGGTATTGACCTTGTGCGACGATTAATTCATCAACTCGATCATCTGTGAGTAGTGCTGCAATTCGAGACTGCTCAGCTATGATAATTTGCTGAGACATATAATTGATTATGATTGGTTGGGATTTTAAAGATCATCTAAAGTAAAGATTTAGATTTTTATTTTTTAAGAAAGCAATTGTTTAAAGTTAGTATTATTTACTTTTTAAAATTAAAGTTTATAGCAATAAGATTCTGCTATTTATCAAGCTTTAGAAGACTTTTGAACTTATAGTCATGATTACCTCTTAGATTAATCATAACTACAATAATATTAACATCTAATCACCACTAAAGCACGTGGATGAATTATCCTTATATTGGTGATATTTTTTATCTAAAGTGGTTCAAGTAAACGAAAATTATTTAAAACTCAAAGCTGGTTATTTATTTCCTGAGATTGCCAAAAGGGTAAAGTTATATTCTCAATCAAATAACAGTTCTAACATAATCAAGCTTGGTATAGGAGACGTCACAGAGCCTTTACCTAAAGCATGTAGAGATGCAATGGCTAAAGCTTTAAATGAAATGGGAACTACTGAAGGTTTCAAGGGTTATGGACCAGAACAAGGTTATTCTTGGCTGAGAGAAAAAATATCTGAGCATGATTTTATTTCTCGAGGCTGTCAAATTTCACCTGAAGAAATCTTTGTTTCAGATGGTTCTAAATGCGATAGTAGTAATATTTTAGATATTCTTGGCAAAGATAATTCAATTGCTGTAACAGATCCTGTTTATCCTGTATATGTTGATAGTAACGTCATGACAGGCAGAACTGGAGAAGCTCTCGAAAATGGTACTTATCAAGGTTTAACATATCTAGCAATAAACGAGGGGAACAACTTTTTGCCAAAACTACCTGAAAAAAAAGTTGATATTTTATATCTTTGTTTTCCAAATAATCCTACTGGAGCAACTATCACAAAAAAAGAATTGAAAAAGTGGGTTGACTATGCGCTTCAAAACAAATCTCTGATACTTTTTGATGCAGCTTATGAAGCATTTATCCAAGATAATGATATTCCACATTCAATATATGAGATTGAAGGGGCAAAGGATTGTGCTATTGAATTTAGATCTTTTTCAAAGAATGCAGGATTTACTGGAGTTAGATGCGCTTTTACAGTAATACCCAAGGATCTCAAAGGTTTCAGTTCAATAAATGAGGAAATTGAGTTATGGCCTCTTTGGAATAGGCGACAATCTACAAAGTTCAATGGAGTAAGTTATGTGGTTCAGAAAGGTGCAGAGGCTGTTTATTCTCCAGAAGGGAAAAAACAGGTAAAAGGTTTAATTGATTTTTATATGGAAAATGCAAAAATTATGAAGAATAAACTTCAGACTGCAGGATATAAAGTTTTTGGTGGGGACAATGCTCCTTATATTTGGATTAAAGTTCCAGATCAAATGACATCTTGGGACTTTTTTGATTTCCTTCTCCAAAAAGTTAGTGTAGTGGGAACACCTGGAAGCGGATTTGGATTAGCAGGGGAGGGTTATTTTCGCTTGTCAGCATTTAACTCACGATCAAACGTCCTTGATGCAATGGAAAGAATAATTAATATATAATAATTAGTACAATTTAAACTTTAATAAATTCAATGCTATCTATAAAGTTAGAACAAAGTGCAAATAATAACTCAGCAGTGATTGAAAAGAAACCTGCAGAATTAAAAAATAAATCTCCAAAATATAAGGTTTTACTTCATAATGATCCGGTTAATTCTATGGAGTATGTCACTATTTCACTGCGAGAAGTTGTTCCGCAATTAAGTGAACAAGATGCTATTGCAATAATGCTTGAAGCACACAATACGGGCGTGGGTTTAGTAATTGTTTGTGACTTAGAGCCAGCAGAATTCTACTCAGAATCTTTAAAATCTAAAGGAATTTCTAGTTCAATTGAGAAAGAGGATTAATAACGGATGAATTTATTATTTAGAGTGAGCTAATTTTCTTTCTGATAAAGGACGGACTTTTAGAGATTCTTTTAAGGAAGACTTTCCATATTCTCTCTCAAGAATATCGATAACTGTTTTGCCAAATTCGTCTTCTGGATTATCAAAAGCTTCTAAGCAAACCTGACCAAGTTTTTTCCCAAGTGATCCTGGATTCCAGAGAAGTTTTCTCGCTGTCCATGGCATCATGCTCATTGGATTATAATCTGGCTTCAAAATTTTATGCTCCAAAGCGTACTTCTCAAGAAGAGTGTGAGGTTGCAAACCTATAAAGAATATAGCTGGATCAACTAAGCCTTTACCAAAAATATTTTCTAATTCTCTATGGTAAGCAATTGTTTGTCTTATGGTGCTGGGCGTTTCATCAAAAACATTAAATGAATAATTGACTGAAACATGATTCTTGAAACCTGATTTGACTAGCATTCTGCAATTATCTAATACAGTTTCCAGGTCATACGCTAATCTCATTTTTCTTACAAGTTCTTGAGATCCCGAGGTGATACCTATTTCAAAATAGCTCATACCTGTATCAACCATAAGCTGAGCTAGCTCAGAATCAATATTATCTGCTCTAATGTATGCAGCCCAATTAATATCGTCCCACCCTTGGTCCTTAATTGCTTGCAAAAGTGTTTTTGCATCTTCAATATGTTTTTTGGCTGGAATAAACTGTGCATCTGTGAACCAAAATCCCCTTACTCCAAGATCATATAATTGCTTCATTTCCTTGATTACTTCGTTAACAGGATTAACGCGAACCTGCTTCCCTTCAACAACTGTGTAAACACAGAAACAACAATTATGAGGACAGCCTCTTTTTGTTTGTACCCCTACGTAATAATCCCCTCCTTCTATATACCAATCGAATTCAGGCCATATTGATTTAATATATTTATAGTTGCAGGCAGTTTTAACAGTGCCTGAAGGTTGTTCATGTATTAATTTGTTCCGAGGTTTTTGTCCAGCAATGTAACATCTTTCTTCTTCTATTGAATCTCCCTTAATGATTTTTTCTATGAGATTTTCTCCCTCTCCAACTGAAATAATAGTTCCTTTTGGGAGTAGATTTCCTAATTGTTCATAGAAGACACTAACAGCCCCACCTCCTAAAATTACTTTTACATTTTTATTGTATTTTTGTGCTCTTTTTAGTCCCATTTTGAGTAAAGAAGTATTTCTATATATTTCTCCATAATGAGATGCAATTAATTTTAGTCCTCCCCAGGAACCTCTAATTTTTTTAAGGATATTTTTTGAGTAGAAAACTTCAAAAGAGTTTTGTAGAGGATTTCCACTTCTACCATCAACAGGTGCATAAATTTGTATATCTCTCCATGAAAAAATGATTAGATGGGGTCTAAATTGATCAATTTTTCTAATTAAATATTTGGAAACTTTATTAGAAGGAATTATTGCTAGATCGATAAATTGCTGCTCGATACTTGGGAAACATTTATGAATATGGTCTGCTAAATAAATCGGTCCTATTGGAAATATTGGGTTACACGGAAGTCTTACAGTAAGAATTTTTCCATAGTCCTTTCTGTGAATATCTTTTTTGTTTAATTTTTTGAACTCGAAATTAAAATTCATGACATAAAATTCTAATGAATTTATCTTCATTAAGAATCTAACTACTTTATTACTAATTTGGCGAAATTAAAAATCTGTAGAAAATGTTACTGAAAATTTTCTTAAATTCAAAGATCAGAAATCATATAAATCCAGCATACTCTTAGAAGTTTTAATCCGTCGATCCATCTAGATATGTTTGGTGCCCCAGATTTCCTAGCATAATATCTAACTGGGTAATTAAGTATTTTGATATTATTATTTGCTGCTTCAAATATTATTGTGAAGTCTCCAAATGGATCAGACTTGGAATCCCAACTGCCGTTTTGTTTCATACGCTTAAAGAATTTTCTTGAAAAAACTTTTGTTCCACAAAGTGAATCCGATACCGGCTTATTAATGAGAATTGATAAAAATATTGCGAAAAGTCTATTTCCTATATAGTTAGCCCACCTCATTGCATCTTTTTCCATAGGGAAGGTTGTGCGGGCACAATTAATTAAGATATTTTCATTTTTGGTTGATTCCATAATAGCTGCAATACTGTCGTCAATATCTACAGTAAAATCACTATCAATTATGGCGAGAGTTTCACCTGAAGAAATATTAAATCCATCTACTACAGCATTTTTCTTACCTTTAGAAGTTTGTTTTAAAAGAGATATCTCGAAGAAATTTGAGAAATCTTCTTTTAATTTTTTTAGTATTTCATAAGTATCATCATTACTATTCCCTTCTACGAATATAATTTCTAATTTGTTAGGGATACTTTTGAACTTATTTAATGCGTTTATTAAAAGTTCTTTATTCCCAGCTTCATTTCTTGCGGGAATCACTATAGAAATTAAATGGTTGGAATTATTTTCACTATATTTATAAAAAACTATTTCAAGTTCATAAGCAAGTTGTTTGATGATTGGAAGTTTGCGAAAAATATTTTTTAAAGATTGCGGGATGAAATTGGTTGGTAAAGGTGTCAATTTTTTTGCTTTCCATCTAATAGATCTGTAGTTATAAATTTCGGCAAGAGATTCAATATCGCACAAAGTTATCCTTGCTTTGTTAGTAGTTTCTTTGAAAATTCTTGAATCTAATTTTAGCCATCTAGTTATTGGCTCCCAAGTATTACCACGGACTTTAATCGAAATAAATTCGTTATTATTTTTAAATAATTGATGCAGTTTATTGTTTGTTAAATTCCAAGAATTTACTGATTTCATTACTTCATAAAGTTTGATAAAAACAATTTAATTTGTTTGTCTTGTTTACTTTTTTAATATTAATTTCCAAGGTTTTAGAATATCATTCTCATATACAACTTCGTAAGAATTATTATTGTTTTTTATTTCTTTAGATTCAGTTGTCCATGCTAATTCTGATTTCTTTAACTGATCTATGTTTGCTACACTATTTCCTAATTTAGGCGTTAATAAAGAAATTCTTATGATTTTTGATTGGGATACGGCATTATTTATGCCTTTTTTATCTATATTTATGGGCTGATCTTTTACTAGATTAATAAATGATACATCTTCCATTGTTTCTCTCAGTGCTCTAGCTCTATCAGTAAATAATCCTGATTGCAATAGAAAAGAAGTTAGTAAATAAGGTCCAACGATAAGAGTTATAAGTGTTTTTTTGAATGATTGTTTATGTTTTATGAATGACCAAGATAGTCCAAAAAATAATAATCCAAGAATTAGCAAGGTATTTTCTTTAAAGTTAAAATCCGTCGTATTTTTAAAGAAAAAATAATAAGTAAAAGATATGATAACTATTAAAATTGGAATTATCTTTGAGGCTGTAAATATAAATACTATTTTATATCTTTTGGAGTTAAATAAATATTTTATTCCTACATAAGTATTAAGTGCCATAATAGACGATATTTGTAGATTATAGTAAGGAGTTTTCGTAGAAAAAATACTTTGAATAGTTATCAAAATTAAGGGGAAAATGGCAAGAATATATTTATTCTCTTTAATCTCGAAAATATTGAGTACTATACCAATAATTGCAAAAACACTCCATGGTAGGAATGTTAAAGGAATATTCCAAAAATAATAATAGAAAGGATTTGTAAAAGCATTTTTATTCGAAAGAATGTTAAATTTTTCAACTAAGTAAAAAATAATGTTTTTGTCTAAATATGGGTTTATAGAGAGAGACCAAAATAAGTATGGTATAAAACCAATAAGTAGTCCAAACCAGAACAATTTATTGAATATAAGATTTTTCTTTAAATAAATATATGGAAAAAGTGATAATAAAGGTACAAATACTAGAAAAGTTTTCATCATAAAAGACAAACCTATCCAAATACCAAAAAGCAGAATATACAGGTTATTTTCTTTGGTTTTTATCTTTATTAAAGAAAATACTCCAATGGTTACTAAACATGAATAAATGATATCTTGCGTGGCTAAGTGTGAATAGTCAAACCATAGATATGTTGTAGATAATATTAGTGGGGATATAATTGCATATTTCTTACTAAAAAATTCTTCATGTAATTTGTAGGTTATAAATAGCATCAATATCGCAGCAGTTGTCGTTGGCAGATATGCTGCAAACATATTTCTTCCAAAGATGACTTGTGCTTTTGCAATTAAATACTGTAATCCTATAGTTCTGTCTAAAACATATTCATCCCACCAAAGAGGAATTGTCCAGTTGCCTTTGTCCAGTATCCATCTAGCTTGTAATGCATAAAATCCTTCATCAAAAGCAATATAACTTCTTTTGCCAAAATAAAATATTAGAGGAATAAAAATAAATATCTTAAAAAGATATTTATTTTTTAAAATTTTATTCATCATTCTTTTTAAAATTTGCTTTTAAGATGCCGATAATCGGGATTGAACCAATGACCTACTGTTTACGAAACAGTTGCTCTACCGCTGAGCTATATCGACGCTATTAAAATATTAAAATTTGCGTGTAAACTTAATTTTATAATTGAAAGAATTTATGTCAAAAATAGATCCTGAATTAAAAAAAAAATTACTTAAGGAATCCCAGACTCCTTTCAAGGGATTAAGAAGAATATTGTGGATAGCTTTTAGTGGCTCGGCTTTTTTGGGTCTTATAATAATGCTTTCTCAAATTTCTAGCGGAAGTGAATTTCAACAAAATAACCTTCTAATACAACTTGGTGCTTGTATAGTTTTTCCTACTTTATTATTCCTTGATAAGAATCAAGATTAAAAAGTTCATTATCTAAACTATTGAGTTAAAGTTCTTTTTTGAGTAACAAATTTGAATGCTTCGATTATGTCTCCTTCAATCCATGAAGAGAATTTATCGCAGCCAACTCCACATTCAAATCCTGTATTTACTTCTTTTACATCATCTTTGGCCCTTTTTAGAGAGTCTAAATTACCCTCAAAAATTACTTTGTTTGATCTGACAACTCTTAGAGAACAATTTCTTTGTAATTTACCAGTTTGAATATAACAACCTGCGATAGCTCCTTTGCCGACTGAGAAAGTTGCTCTTACTTCAGCTTGACCCAATGATTCTTCTACAAGATCGGGTTCAAGTAGACCTTCCATTGCTAATTGAATATCTTCTAAGAGTTTATAAATTACTTCATATTCTCTTATGTCTACATCATTTGCATCGGCTGCCCTCTTCGCACCTGATGCTAAAGAAGTATTAAAACCAATAATTACTGAACCTGATGCAGCTGCAAGATCTATATCTGTTTCAGTTATTTCTCCAGGCGCAGATAACAGAACTCTGACTTGAACTTCATTTTTTGGCAACTGCTCAAGTGAACCCAATATCGCTTCAACACTACCTTGAACATCAGCTTTGAGGATTAAGTTTAACTCTTTTAATTCCCCATCATTTGCTTGAGTAGATAAAGATGATAGGCTAACTCTCCTAGAGGCCATTTGCTGAGCTAACTTTGTCGCTCGAGCATCAGTAGCTCTATCTCCAACAATTGCTCTAGCAGTTTTTTCATCAGGATAGACTTCAAATTCATCGCCTGCAGTTGGGACTTCACTGAATCCTAGCGCTTCCACTGGGAATGACGGTCCTGCTTCTTTTATTCTATTGCCATGTTCATCAACCATCGCTCTAATTTTACCGAGAACTGAACCTGCTGCTAAAACATTTCCGGATTTTAAAGTACCATTTTGAACTAACAAAGTAGCTACTGGACCTTTAGCTTTATCTAGATGGGCTTCGATAACAGTTCCTTTAGCAGCTCTATTTGGATTAGCTTGTAGATCTTCAACATCTGAAACTAATAAAATCATTTCGAGCAATTTATCAATATTTTGTTTTTTGATTGCACTTACTGGAACCATCACAGTATCTCCTCCCCAATCTTCAGCAATTAAATCTTTTTCTGATAGTTCCTGCTTTACTTTATCTGGAGATGCCCCTTCTTTATCAATTTTATTTATTGCAACCACAATTGGTACTTTTGCAGCCCTTGCATGACTAATGGCCTCAAGTGTTTGAGGTCTACAGCCATCATCTGCCGCTACGACAAGAACTGCTACATCGGTAACCTTTGTACCCCTTGCTCTCATTGCAGTAAAGGCTTCATGCCCAGGTGTATCAAGAAAAGTTAATTTTTTCGCTTTAGATTCATGTTTAAATTCAACTTGATAAGCTCCTATATGTTGAGTTATACCTCCTGCTTCTCCAGAAGCTACTCTTGACTCTCTGATGGAATCTAAAAGACTTGTTTTGCCATGATCTACATGACCCATTACTGTAATGACAGGTGGTCTTTTTATTAGATTATCAATATCCTCAGACTCAATCATATCTACTGTTTTTTCAGCAGCTTCTTGAATATCATCTTGCAAAACAGGTACTCCAAATTCCTCTGCTACTGTTTCAATAGTTGCCAAGTCAAGTGACTGAGTTACAGTTGCCGTTATTCCTTTAAAGAAAAGAGATTTTATTATTTCAGAACTTTCAAGACTTAATTTATCAGCTAATTCTTGAACTGTTAAATTATCTTCGGGAACTATTATCATCTCAGGTCTTACTTGTTTGGCTTCTTTAGCAGCCTTTAATTCCATTGCTCTTCTTTTTTGCCTTTGTCTTGTAGTTTCTTTTTTCTTTTTTTTAAATTGCTTAATAGATTTTTGAGATTTCGACTCATCAGCCTTTTCTTTCTTTGGACGCGCCAAACTTGCGGATAATATTGAAGTTTTTTCGCCTGAGTATCCACTTGTTTCAGATGTTAATGAATCATCATTTTCACCAATAATATGAACCTTTTGTCTCTGTTTCTGTGGATTCTTATTTCTTAATGCATCCAGTTTTGCGCTGTCATCCCAATCTGTCTTCCCTGTTTTTTTTGAACTATTTGAGAATGCTCTATGGGGTGGTTTTTTGGAAGTTAGAGCAGCATTTGGGCGATTATTAGGAGCTTTAGCCTTATGCTTGGAGGTCTCAACATGTTGCTTTTCGTTATTATTTGACTTTATTTTGTCTTTCTCAGAATTATTTTTTTGAAGTTTTAAAAGTTCATTGGGTGATACTGGTTTCCTAATCCCAGAAGACTTTTGATCATTGTATTTCAGTCCAGGTCTATTGGGCATACCAGGTCTGTTGGAATTAACTTGTCTATTAAATGAACCAGGTCTGCCTTGATCTGATGGTTTATTTTTGGATCCAGGTCTATTGGGCATGCCAATTCTGTTGGGAGAACCTGTTCTGCTGGAGATATTTTGCCTATTATTTTGCTTATTAAGATCGTCCCTCCTTATCGGAGCTCCCACGAGCTCAGGTGGATTTACTCTGCTATTAAAGTTTTTTGTTTTAGGTTTGTTGTTATTTTGAATGTTTTTGTTTGTTTGTTGCCTTTTTTCTCCTGAATCGTAGGTATTATTCGAAGATTCATTTGATTTAATATTATTGTTGTTATTTTTAGGCTTTGCAATTAATTGGATAGGTGGTTTTGCTGGATTTTTGAGAGGTGTAGTTGTATTATCACGTGGTGTTAGTTTACTTGGGTTGAAATTTTGTGGAGGTTTAATTTTTGTATTTTTATTTGTAGGGTTTGCTTGAGATTGAGATTGAGATCTCCCAAGAATATTCGGTTTAATGGGATTTTTAGTTTGATTTGAAATTATTTTTAGACTTTCAGGTTTATTAAGAGGTTTTATCAATAATGGTTTTTTGTTTGAATTATCTTTTGGGGATTTTCCTTTTAAAGTGCTGTCAACATTAGATTTATCTTCTTTTTGCTTGTAATTATCTTTTTCAATTGTAGATTTATTAATAGAGAGAATTTTTTTATCTGAAGTAGTTTTTTTATTAATAAGATTTTTAATTTTTTTTGCGTCCTCTGCACTAATAGAACTGCTATGGCTTTTTACTGTAATTGAAAGTTTTTGAGCGGCATCTAATATATCTTTATTTTCCAGATTTAAGTCTCTGGAAAGTTCGTAAATTCTGATTTTATCGCTGATAGTCATTTAATCTGATTTGGACTCTTTTTATGAAATTAAAGAGAATTTAATTTAATTATATTCCCTTATCGGGATTCTGATTGTGGCTTGTAATTTCTTTTCAAGGATATCAATAAGTTCAGAATCTAAAGATGTTTTTAAAGCTTTTTGAAGCTTTTTCTTTATCTTGGAATCTGTAGAACATTCTTGGGAATTGCAAATGTAAGCTGATCGCCCCATCCCTTTTTGAAACATGATGCCTAGCTTAGGATCATTGGTAATCTTTAAAAGATTTTTCCTGTCATATGTTTTTCTACATGAAATGCACATACGCAAAACAGGATTTTTTTGAATCACCGTTTTCTCTCCTCATTTGCGGATATTTCACTCTCTTGAACATTCTGTAATTGTTCATCATTTGATAAATCTTCTCCTTCATATTGTTCTTCTCCATACTCTAGATCATCTTCAGGGAGAGGATAAAGTTCTCTTAATCTTGCATCTTCTGCCGCCCGCTCTGCTTGTTCAGCTTCCAATCGCAGCTCAGCTTCTCGCTGTAGTTTTTCTTCATCTTCCCTCTGAGTGATTAATTCAGACACTGCAGCATCTTCTGTTTCCTGATCATATTCATGTGAGTTCTTAACATCAATCTTCCAACCAGTTAATCTTGCAGCAAGTCTTACATTTTGACCTTCCCTACCAATTGCGAGACTTAATTGATCAGGAGGAACTAGTACGTGAGCATGTTGCCCTTCTGGGTCGACAAGTCTCACTAGATCAACTTTTGCGGGACTTAAAGAGTTTAAAATATACTGTATTGGATCAGATGACCATTTAATTACATCGATTTTTTCTCCTCTTAATTCATTAACTACTTGTTGAATCCTTGCGCCTCTAGCTCCAATACACGCACCTACAGGGTCGACTTCTTGTTCGACACTATCAACAGCTACTTTTGTTCTTGGTCCAACAGCTCTTGAAGGAGGGTTTGCCTCTCTAGAAACAGCAACAATTTTTACTGTACCTTCTTGAATTTCAGGTACTTCATTTTCAAATAAATAAACTACTAAACCAGCGTTAGCTCTACTTACAAAAAGTTGTGGTCCTTTTCTAGCTATTTCACTAACTTCTTTAAGAAATACTTTGAAAGTTGCATTTGCCCTATAATTATCATTTGGCAATTGATCTCTCTTGGGAAGTTCGGCTTCTACTTCAGGTCTGCCAATACCCGAACTAACTCCCATAATGACCGATTGTCTCTCAAATCTTATAACTCTTGCCGTTAAAACAGGATCCTCTAAATCTGCAAATTCTTCCTGGATCATTTTTCTCTGTTGATCCCTTAATTTTTGAGCTAAAACTTGCTTTGTTGTTGAGGCGGCCATACGCCCAAAATCTTCTTTTTCTGGAGTGACATCTAGAACAACAGTGTCACCTATTTGGGCATCATCAGCCACTTGTTTGACTTCTACTAGAGATATTTGATGATCTTCGCTTTCTACTTCTTCAACAATTATCTTACTTGATAAGATCCTGTAACCTTCTTCATCAAGATCAAGTCCAACATCAAAATTATTAAAATATTCTTCGTCAAATGGATCATCATTCACTCCAATGTAAAAAGTTCTTCTATATTTTTCGTATCCTTTTAATAAAGCTTCGCGTAAGGCTGCTTCTACGATATTAGGAGGTAGTTTTTTTTCCTCACTAATGTCTTCAATGAGATTGTTTAAACCTGGGAGAATAACTAATGCCATCTATGATGGGAAATTGAATAATGGTTGAAAATAATTAATCTTTTAATGTGCAAAGACTAATTTTTAGTACTTCATCAAAAGGGATTTTTTTAATCTTACCTTTAATGTTAATGGCTAAATAATCTTTAGACTTTTCATATAGTAAACCATTCAGAAATTTTATTTTTGAATTCTTCTGGTTTAACTCAACATTAACTGGAAAACCCTTAAAAGTTTTGAAGTCTCTTTCTGAGGTTAATTCATCACTGACCCCTTGACTACTAATTTCTAACACATATGAACAATTTAAAAGATTTGAATTTTCGATTTCTTTAGATGCTGGAGCATTAAATAGTGCACAATCATCAAGTGAAATATCATCACCATTAGTTTTTTTTATAATAATTTCCAAAAGAATTGGATTTTGATTTGTTCTTATTTGTAAACTGCAGATTTCGAAATCCCATGCCTTGGCAACTTTTTTTAAAAGAGTTTCTAATTTAATTTTGTTTTCTTTATTCAAATTTATATAAATTAACTTTAAGTTAATTTTCACACATAAAAATTCTTTTTCTATGAAAAATTTAAAGATTTGTATTTTTGGATTTAACAAAAAAAACAACAATAATATATTTATTCAATTAGATTTGGCATATACATAAAAAACTATTTAATATAATGAAGTTTCTCAAGATTAAATGTATTGATTTAATCCAAATTTTCATTATTTTTTGTTTTTGTTTAGCTAATTTCTTTCCAAAAGCTGAAGTATTAGCTTTAACTTCTCCTGGATCTAACAATTTTGTATCATCTGCGGTGAAAAATGTTGGTCCAGCGGTTGTAAAAATTGATACTGAACGACTTGTTGAGAGGCAACAATTTGACCCCACTTTAATAGACCCATTATTGCGGGACTTACTTGGGGAGCAAGGCATAACTCCTGAGAGAGAGAGAGGTCAGGGTTCTGGAGTGATAATCAATGAGAGTGGTTTAGTTCTTACAAATGCTCATGTGGTAGAAAGAGTTGATGATGTTTCAGTAACTTTGGCTGATGGAACTATTCGTGATGGTCAAGTACTAGGAACAGACGCAGTAACTGATCTAGCTCTAGTAAAGATTGGGGATTCTACTAATTTTAATTTTGCTCCACTGGGAAATTCTGAAGATCTTGAAGTTGGAGATTGGGCAATAGCTTTAGGTACTCCCTATGGCCTCGAAAAAACAGTTACTTTAGGTATTGTAAGTAGTTTACATAGGGATATTAATAGTCTGGGTTTTTCAGATAAAAGGCTTGATCTTATTCAGACTGATGCGGCAATAAATCCAGGCAATTCTGGTGGACCACTTATTAATTCAAATGGAGAGGTAATAGGAATAAATACATTGGTAAGAAGTGGTCCTGGAGCCGGTTTAGGTTTCGCAATACCTATTAATTTAGCAAAAAGTGTTTCTGATCAGCTTCTTGAAAATGGGAAAGTTATCCACCCTTATTTAGGGGTTCAGTTAATTTCCCTGAATCCTAGAATAGCTAAAGAACATAATCAAGACCCTAATTCACTTGTTCAACTACCTGAAAGAAATGGAGCTCTAATTCAATCTGTAATCCCCAATAGTCCTGCTGAAAAGGCTGGTTTAAGAAGAGGAGATTTAGTAATAGCAACCGAAAATATCTCAATAGAGGAGCCTAAAGCTTTGCTAGATGAAGTAGAAAAAGCTCAGATAGGAAAAGTATTGCTCTTAAATGTTTTAAGAGACAATAAAGAGATACAGATAAATATCAAGCCAGAACCACTTCCAGGTTTGACATAAGACACTCATTGAAATTTAATAACTAATAAACTTAGAAAAAAGATTTTGGATTCACAAACTCAAATGAAACAAATTGTTGCTGATGCGGCAATTCAGGAAGTAAAGAGTGACATGATCCTCGGATTAGGATCAGGATCTACAGCTGCGCTGATGATAAAGAGCCTAGCAGAAGAAATTCGTTCTGGAAAACTGAAAAATATAAGAGGTGTTGCCACTTCTTTTCAATCTGAAGTTCTAGCGCTTGAACTTGATATCCCTCTTATAGATTTAGCATCTGTTTCACAAATCGATTTAGCTATTGATGGAGCAGATGAGGTTGATCCTGGATTCCAACTAATAAAAGGAGGCGGAGCATGCCATGTTAGAGAAAAGTTAGTAGCATCTAAAGCTGATGAATTTTTAATAGTTATTGACGAAACTAAACTCGTACAAAAATTAAATAAATCTTTCCCTTTACCTGTAGAAGTTCTCCCAAATTCTTGGAAACTAGTTCAAGATGTAATTTCAGAAATGAATGGTAGTTCCCATTTAAGGATGGCTACAAAAAAAGCTGGTCCAATTGTTACTGATCAAGGCAATCTGATTTTAGATGTGTTGTTTAATGATGGAATTAATAATCCTAAAGATGTTGAAATGAGTATTAATAATATCCCAGGAGTATTGGAAAACGGATTATTTGTTGATATTACAGATAAAGTATTGGTTGGTAAAATAGAAAACAACATTCCAGTTGTTTACTCACCCTCAAAAGTTGGCTAATCTTCAAATCTTATTTGTACTGAGTTAGCGTGACTATGTAAGCCCTCACTTTTAGCAAGATTAATAATATCGAGACTATTAACTTTTAAGCTTTTTTCATTAAATTCTATGATTGAAGTGTTTTTCATAAAAGTTTCAACTCCCAGAGAACCACTAAATCTAGAATTTCCGGAAGTTGGTAAAGTATGATTTGGCCCAGCAAGATAATCTCCCACAGCTTCCGGGGTCCATTTTCCTAAAAATATTGCTCCAGCATGCTCTATCCCCTCAAGAATATTTTTTGAATCTAAAGCTAAAATTTCTAGGTGTTCTGGAGCAAATTTATTGCTTAGTTCGATGCATGATTGATAGTCCTCGCAAATAACAATTAATCCCCAATTGTTGATTGATTGAATGCAAATTTCTTTTCTTGGATGGTCATCTATTTTTTTATAAAGTCCCTCTAAAACTTCTTCTGCCTGGTTCTGGGATGTTGTAAGAAGTATTGAAGAAGCCAAAGGATCATGTTCTGCTTGTGCAAGTAGATCAGATACTATGTGAGAGCTTTGAGCTGTTTCATCTGCAATGATTAATATTTCACTTGGACCAGCTAGAGAATCAATCCCTGTAGAGCCATAAATTAGTTTTTTTGCAGTTGTTACGTAGATATTCCCTGGTCCTGTGACGACATCAACTTTATTGATTTGATTTGTGCCGAATGCTAAAGCACCGATCGCTTGAGCCCCTCCTATTCTAAAAACTTTCTTGATTCCTGATAAATAAGCTGCAGCTAGAACGGTTTTGTTAATTTTTCCCTCTTTATTTCCAGGAGATACCATTATGATTTCTTCTACTCCTGCTACTTTTGCAGGTATTGCATTCATCAATACAGTACTTGGATAAGCAGCTCTACCTCCAGGTATATAAATGCCAGCATTTTTCACTGGCTTCCATCTCCTTTGGACTATATCTCCATGTTCACCTTTTATGGTGAAGGATGTAGGTATTTCTTTTTCATGAAATGCATAAATTCTTTTATGAGCTACCTCAAGCGAACGCTTTAAATTGCAATCAATTTGTTCCCATGCATTTTCTAAATCATTCGCGCTTATTTGCATAGGGTCAGGATTGAAGCCGTCAAATTTTTTGGTATATTTTTTCACTGCTATATCTCCATAATTTTTTACCTCTTGCAGAATTTCTTCAACTTTCGCATTGATCTTGTTATTGTTCTCCAAATTAGTTCGATCAGAAATTCTTTTTAATTCTTCAATAGCCTCGTTTTTAGTATTTATAATCTTCATATTCTTGATTTTCAATTTTTAAGTCTCTAGACCTAATTTATTAACTTTCTAAATTATATATATATCATTGATTAGTAGTCGATCTATTTGTTATGATAGTAATCTTCTAAACCATGTACACTCTGTGGCCAATAACAAATCAGCAAAAAAGAGAATACAGATTGCCGAAAGAAATCGTTTGATCAATAAGTCATATAAATCTACAGTAAGGACCTTGACTAAAAAAACATTAGAGAATTGCGAAAAATATAAAAAAGATCCTAATGAGAATAATAAAAAATTAGTGAATACAAGTCTTAATAAAGCTTTTAGTTTGATTGATAAAGCAGTTAAAAAGAATGTACTTCATAAGAATAACGGGGCTAATAAAAAATCAAAAATTAACAATTTTGTAAAAACAACCCTTACAACAAAATAAAAAGGCAGACCAAAATTATGAGCGATATTGAACTCATAGACTCACACTGTCATCTAATATTTGAAAATTTTGAGAAAGATCTTGAAGATGTTGTTCTGAGATTCCGTTCAAATGGTGTAAAAAAATTAGTTCATGCTTGTTGTGAATTAACAGAAATTCCTAAGTTAAAAAAAATATCCAATCAATTTAAAGAAATTTATTATTCAGTTGGTTTGCATCCCTTGGAAGCAAAAAAGTGGGAACACGGTTCTAAATCTTTTTTAAAAAGATCAGCTCAGGATGATAAAAGAGTTGTAGCTATCGGGGAATTGGGCTTGGATTTTTATAAGGAAGAAAATAAAACTCAACAAATTGATGCTCTTATTCCACAAATGGAGCTAGCTCATGAACTTAAGTTGCCCGTAATAATCCATTGCAGAAATGCTGCGAATGAAATGATTGAGATATGTAATGATCTTTTTAAAAAAGGAAAATGTCCCAAAGGCGTACTTCATTGTTGGACGGGAACTCCAAAAGAAATGAAGAAATTCTTGGATCTTGATTTTTATATTAGTTTTAGTGGAATAGTAACTTTCCCAAAAGCATATGAAATTCATGAGTGTGCCAAAATAGTTCCAAATGATAAATACTTAATTGAAACTGATGCACCCTTCCTAGCCCCTGTTCCCCATAGAGGTAAAAGAAATGAGCCTGCATTTGTTGAGAATGTTGCAAATTTTATCGCAGATTTAAGATCTACAGATTTAATAACAATTGCAGAAGAGTCATCTAAGAATGCTAAAGATTTGTTTAAATTTGACTTGTTAAGTTGACACAGCAGCTGCTATTATTTGGAATTACTGGAAATTTTTCTTAATTTTTAGTTTTAACTTTTTATTTAATAGTTTTATGACTGTTAGGCTTGGTTTTTTATCAATTTAATAAATAGATTTTTTTGTTGAAATACAGATTTTATGTTTGATTTTCACTAAAAAAAAGAGTTAAACGACTAATTATTGAGTAAATTTTAAGTAAATAGTATATCTCACATAATCGCAGGTTTTCTTGGATGAGCAGTAGCGCTTTACAGGTAGCAAAAACAGCTACTTATCTACCAGATTTAGTTGAAGTACAAAGAGCAAGCTTTAAATGGTTTTTGGAAAAGGGCCTAATAGAAGAACTACAAAACTTTTCTCCCATTTCTGATTACACCGGCAAATTAGAATTGCATTTCATTGGTGAAGAGTACAGATTAAAAAGACCGAGGCATGATGTTGAAGAGGCAAAAAGGAGAGATGCAACATTTGCTTCTCAAATGTATGTAACTTGTAGATTGATTAATAAAGAGACAGGAGAAATTAAAGAGCAAGAAGTCTTTATTGGCGAATTACCATTAATGACTGAGAGAGGAACTTTTATTATTAATGGCGCAGAAAGAGTAATTGTTAATCAGATTGTGCGTAGCCCAGGAGTATATTTCAAAGATGAACAGGATAAAAACGGTCGAAGAACTTACAATGCAAGCGTTATCCCTAATAGAGGAGCATGGCTTAAGTTTGAGACTGATAAAAATAATTTACTCTATGTAAGGGTTGATAAAACTAGAAAAATAAATGCTCATGTTCTTATGAGAGCAATGGGACTTTCTGATAATGATGTGGTGGATAAACTTAGGCACCCTGAGTTTTATCAATCCTCAATTGATTCAGCCAATGAAGAGGGTATAAATTCAGAAGATCAGGCCTTGCTCGAGCTCTACAAGAAGCTACGTCCTGGTGAGCCGCCTTCTGTATCTGGTGGTCAACAATTATTGTATAGTAGATTTTTTGATCCTAAAAGATACGATTTAGGCCGAGTTGGTAGATATAAAATAAATAAAAAATTAAGGCTTACTGTACCAGATGAGGTCAGAACGCTAACCCATGAAGACGTTCTCTCTACTATTGATTATTTAATTAACTTAGAATTGGATATCGGTGGTGCTAGCTTAGACGATATTGACCACCTTGGTAATAGAAGGGTGAGATCTGTTGGAGAGCTTCTTCAAAATCAAGTAAGGGTTGGACTTAACCGTTTAGAGAGAATTATTAAAGAAAGAATGACTGTCGGGGAGACAGATTCTCTTACTCCAGCTCAGCTAGTAAATCCTAAACCTCTGGTGGCTGCAATAAAAGAATTTTTTGGTTCTAGTCAATTAAGTCAATTTATGGATCAAACTAATCCTCTGGCTGAATTAACTCATAAAAGAAGAATCTCTGCTCTGGGCCCTGGGGGCTTAACACGAGAAAGAGCAGGCTTTGCGGTAAGAGATATTCATCCATCACATTACGGAAGATTATGTCCCATTGAAACTCCTGAAGGTCCCAATGCGGGTCTTATAAACTCTTTAGCTACCCATGCAAGAGTTAATGAGTATGGTTTTATAGAAACCCCTTTTTGGGAAGTTAATAATGGTAAAGTTAACAAAGAAGGTAATCCTATTTACCTTTCTGCTGATTTAGAAGATGAGTGTAGAGTAGCTCCAGGAGATGTAGCCACTGATAAGGATGGAAACATACTCGCAAGCTTAATACCCGTTAGATATAGACAAGATTTTGAAAAGGTTCCTCCTCATCAAGTTGATTATGTTCAACTTTCACCCGTTCAAGTAATTTCAGTTGCGACTTCGCTAATTCCTTTTTTGGAACATGATGATGCTAATAGGGCTCTTATGGGATCTAATATGCAACGACAAGCTGTTCCATTACTCAGACCTGAACGTCCTTTGGTTGGAACGGGATTAGAATCTCAGGTTGCTAGAGATTCAGGGATGGTACCCATCACAAAAGTTAATGGAACTGTAGCCTATGTAGATGCTAATGAGATTATTGTTAAAGATGATGAGGGTAATGAACATTTTCATTACCTACAAAAATATCAAAGATCAAATCAAGATACATGCCTAAACCAGAGGCCTATAGTAAAAATTGGTGATCAAGTTATATCTGGGCAAGTTTTAGCGGATGGATCGGCATGCGAAGGAGGAGAAATAGCATTAGGCCAGAATGTCTTAATCGCATATATGCCTTGGGAGGGCTATAACTACGAAGATGCAATTCTCGTAAGCGAGAGGATGGTGACTGATGATTTATATACATCCGTACATATTGAAAAATATGAAATTGAGGCAAGACAAACAAAGTTAGGACCTGAAGAAATAACAAGGGAGATCCCCAATATCTCTGAAGAAAGCTTGAATAATCTTGATGAAATGGGAATAATTAGAATTGGTGCTTTTGTTGAAAGTGGAGATATTCTTGTAGGAAAAGTTACTCCAAAAGGGGAATCAGACCAACCACCTGAAGAAAAACTTTTGAGAGCTATTTTTGGTGAAAAGGCTCGAGATGTTAGAGACAACTCCCTTAGGGTTCCAAAGACTGAAAAGGGAAGAGTTTTAGATGTTCGTATCTACACTAGAGAGCAAGGTGATGAATTACCTCCTGGGGCTAATATGGTTGTTAGAGTTTACGTTGCCCAAAGAAGGAAAATCCAAGTGGGGGATAAGATGGCCGGAAGGCATGGAAATAAAGGTATTATTAGCAGAATCTTACCTAGAGAAGATATGCCTTATCTACCTGATGGAACCCCCGTAGATATAGTTCTTAATCCTCTAGGAGTTCCTAGTCGGATGAATGTAGGTCAAGTTTTTGAATTATTGATGGGCTGGGCAGCCTCCAACCTTAACTGTAGGGTTAAAGTAGTACCATTTGATGAAATGTATGGTCCAGAAAAATCACATCAAGCTGTTCAAGCATTCTTAGAAGAAGCTTCTAAACAGCCTGGTAAATCATGGGTTTACAATCCTGACGATCCTGGAAAATTATTACTTAAAGATGGGAGAACAGGCGAACCTTTTGATCAGCCAGTTGCTGTTGGATACTCTCACTTCCTTAAGTTAGTTCATTTGGTGGATGATAAAATTCATGCTAGATCAACTGGCCCTTACTCTTTGGTTACACAGCAACCATTAGGTGGTAAAGCTCAACAAGGTGGGCAAAGGCTTGGAGAAATGGAAGTATGGGCTCTTGAGGCATATGGAGCGGCCTATACTCTTCAAGAACTTTTAACGGTTAAATCTGATGATATGCAAGGAAGGAATGAAGCTCTAAATGCAATCGTTAAAGGGAAACCAATACCTAGGCCTGGTACCCCTGAGTCATTTAAAGTTCTTATGAGAGAATTACAATCTCTAGGATTAGATATTGGGGTTTATACAGATGAAGGAAAAGAGGTAGATCTAATGCAAGATGTTAATCCGAGAAGAAATACTCCATCAAGGCCAACATATGAATCATTAGGAACCTCTGAATATGAGGAAGATTAAATACTTACTTAAGAAAATTCTATTTTAAATTCCCAACAATGACTAACAGCAACCTAAGAACTGAAAACCATTTTGATTACGTCAAAATTTCAATAGCCTCTCCTCAAAGAATAATGGATTGGGGTCAGAGGACTTTACCTAATGGACAAGTAGTGGGAGAAGTAACCAAGCCTGAAACAATTAATTACAGGACACTTAAACCTGAAATGGACGGATTGTTTTGTGAAAAGATTTTTGGGCCATCTAAAGATTGGGAATGTCATTGTGGTAAGTACAAAAGAGTTAGACATCGAGGAATTGTTTGTGAGAGATGTGGAGTTGAAGTAACTGAAAGTAGAGTTAGAAGACACAGAATGGGCTATATAAAACTTGCCGCGCCAGTTTCCCATGTTTGGTATTTGAAAGGAATACCTAGTTATGTTGCAATTCTTTTGGATATTCCACTTAGAGATGTAGAACAGATAGTTTATTTTAATTGCTATGTCGTTTTAGATCCAGGAGATCATAAAGAACTTAAATATAAACAATTACTTACTGAAGATGAATGGCTTGAAATTGAAGATGAAATATATGCTGAAGATTCAACTATTGAAAATGAACCTTTCGTCGGTATTGGTGCAGAAGCACTCAAGCAATTACTTGAGGACCTTGATTTAAATCAGGTCGCTGAGGAGCTTAGAGAAGAAATAACACAAAGTAAGGGGCAGAAAAGGGCGAAACTTATAAAAAGAATAAGAGTTATTGATAATTTCATTGCAACTAACGCAAAACCAGAATGGATGGTCTTAGATGCAATTCCAGTAATTCCTCCAGATCTTAGACCTATGGTTCAGCTTGATGGAGGGAGATTTGCTACATCTGATTTAAACGATCTCTACAGAAGAGTAATTAATAGAAATAATAGATTGGCAAGGCTTCAAGAAATCTTAGCTCCTGAAATTATCGTAAGAAATGAAAAAAGGATGCTTCAAGAGGCAGTAGACGCTCTTATAGATAATGGGAGGAGAGGAAGAACTGTTGTAGGAGCTAACAATAGAGCATTAAAGTCCCTAAGCGATATCATTGAAGGAAAACAGGGAAGATTTAGACAGAATCTTTTAGGTAAGCGTGTTGATTATTCAGGAAGATCTGTAATAGTTGTCGGACCAAAACTAAAAATGCATCAGTGTGGTCTCCCCAAAGAAATGGCAATTGAGCTCTTCCAACCTTTTGTAATCCATAGATTAATAAGACAAAATATTGTAAATAACATTAAAGCCGCAAAAAAATTAATACAAAAGGCTGATGATGAAGTTATGCAGGTACTTCAAGAAGTGATTGAGGGTCACCCAATTCTATTAAATAGAGCACCTACACTTCATCGATTGGGAATTCAGGCTTTCGAACCAAAATTAGTTGGAGGTAGAGCAATACAACTTCACCCTTTAGTTTGTCCTGCTTTTAATGCTGACTTTGATGGAGATCAAATGGCAGTTCATGTTCCTTTAGCTTTAGAAGCGCAAACTGAAGCTCGTATGCTCATGTTGGCCAGTAATAATATTCTTTCTCCAGCCACTGGGGAACCAATTGTTACTCCATCACAAGATATGGTTTTAGGATCTTATTATTTGACAGCTTTGCAGCCAAATTATCAAAAACCTAATTTTGGAGATAATAACAATACCTTTGCTTCATTAGAAGATGTCATTTTTGCCTTTGAAAATAAAAGACTAAGCTTACATGAGTGGGTATGGGTTAGATTTAATGGAGAAGTTGAGGATGAAGATGAGATGAGTTCGCCTAAAAAGACTGAAGAACTTGAAGATGGTTCAAGATTAGAAATCTGGAATTTAAGAAGAGACAGATTTGACTCTCAGAATAAATTGATCAGTAGATTTGTTTTGACAACTGTAGGAAGAGTAGTGATGAACTATACAATCATTGATTCTGTATCTAAAACGTAATCTTTAACAACTAATTTTTCATTAATTTAAAATCATGACATCATCAAAACCAAAGAAAACTTCTAAAGTGCGTAAAACTTCAAAAAACTCAAAAAAGAATAATCCCGTTACAATGCCTGCTTTAGCTAAAACTCCACCCTCTTTTAAGAATAAAGTTGTTGATAAGAAAGCTCTAAAGAATTTAGTATCTTGGGCCTACAAAACTCACGGTACTGCAATTACTGCTGCTATGGCTGATAACTTAAAGGACTTAGGATTTAAATATGCTACCCAAGCTGCTGTTTCTATTTCAGTAGATGACTTAAAAGTTCCTGAAGCTAAACAGGATTTAATAGGAGAAGCTGAAGAGCAAATATCTGCTACGGAGGAATGCTATAGACTTGGTGAAATTACTGAAGTTGAGAGGCATACAAAAGTTATAGATACCTGGACTGAAACCAATGAGAGATTAGTAGATGCTGTTAAAAATAATTTTAATCAAAATGATCCTCTAAATTCCGTTTGGATGATGGCTAATTCAGGAGCAAGGGGAAATATGTCGCAGGTGAGACAACTTGTTGGAATGAGAGGATTGATGGCTAATCCTCAAGGAGAAATTATTGATCTCCCAATCAGAACAAATTTCAGAGAGGGACTTACTGTTACTGAATATGTAATTTCTTCTTATGGAGCAAGAAAAGGTTTGGTGGATACTGCCTTAAGAACTGCCGATTCTGGCTATTTGACCAGAAGATTAGTTGATGTTGCCCAAGATGTAATTGTTAGAGAAGAAGATTGTGGAACAGAAAGATCAATAGTTGTTCAAGCAGAAGACGGTAAATACGAAACAAGACTTCTCGGCAGACTTACTGCTGAGGATATTTTAGATTCTGAAGGTAACTTAATTGTCCCTCTCAATACTGCAATAGATCCCGCATTATCACAAAAAATTGAGACTGCATCTATCACAAAAGTAAAAATTAGATCCCCATTAACATGTGAAGCGAACAGATCTGTATGTAGGAGATGTTACGGATGGGCTTTGGCTCATAATCATTTGGTTGACTTAGGTGAGGCAGTAGGAATCATTGCTGCTCAATCTATTGGAGAACCAGGAACACAATTGACAATGAGAACTTTCCATACTGGAGGGGTATCAACTGCTGAAAGTGGAGTAGTAAGATCAAAGATTTCTGGGAAAGTTGAATTTAGTTCAAAAGCAAAGGTAAGAGGTTATAGAACACCACACGGCGTAGAAGCGAAACAAGCGGAAGTTGACTTCATATTAAAAATAGTTCCTCAAGGAAATTCTAAAAAACCACAAAAAATTGAAGTTTCGAGTGGATCTCTTTTATTCGTAGAAGATGGTCAAGAAATAAATTCTGACATAACAGTTGCTCAGATCACAGTTGGAGCAGTTAAAAAGAGCGTTGAAAAAGCAACAAAAGATGTAATTTGTGATTTAGCTGGTCAAGTTAAGTATGACAAGGTTATTCAACCAAAGGAAGTTACAGATAGGCAGGGAAATATTACTTTAAAAGCACAAAGATTAGGCAGATTGTGGGTTTTAGCCGGTGATGTTTACAATTTACCTCCTAATGCAAGACCAGTTGTCTCATCTGGAACGTCTGTAAATGAAGGTACTGTTTTAGCAGAGGCAAGTCAATCAAGTGATTTTGGCGGACAAATTAGATTAAGAGATTCAGTAGGAGATTCAAGAGAAGTTCAGATTGTTACTACTTCAATGTCTTTGAGTAATTTTAAATTAATTGAAGAATCAACGCACTCAGGACAAATATATAATTTGGAATCTAAAGATGGAACTTCTTATCGCTTGAACATTTCGCCAGGTAATAAAATTAGTAATGGCGAGGTAATAGCTGAACTATCTGATGAAAGGTTCCGCACAAAAACTGGTGGACTAGTCAAATACTCTCCGGGATTAAGTGTTAAAAAAGCAAGATCATCTAAAAATGGTTTTGAAGTCAGTCAAGGGGGAACATTGCTTTGGATTCCTCAAGAGACTCATGAAATAAACAAAGATATTTCTCTTCTAATGATTGAAGATATGAAGTGGATTGAAGCAGGAACTGAAGTAGTAAAAGACATATTTAGTCAAACATCAGGAATTGTTACTGTCACTCAGAAAAATGATATTCTCCGTGAGATAACTGTTAGAAATGGAACTTTTCATGAGTGCGATGATGAAGAAGTGTTGAATAGATTTACAGAAGAAGGTAATTTAGTTAACCCCGGCGAAAAGATTTTAGAAGGTATTGATAATAAGGAAATTTTATTCGTTCAAAAATTAGAAACTTCAAAATGTAGAGGCTTACTATTAAGGACTGTTGAAGAGTTTGCTATTCCTGATCAAGCAGAATTACCAGAACTAACTCACGTTAAGCAGGAAAAAGGACCGCATCTAGGTTTAAAAGCTATCCAAAGGTTAACTTATAAAGATGGTGAGTTGATAAAGTCAGTTGAAGGGGTTGAATTGCTTAAAACACATTTAAAAGTTGAAAGCTTTGATGCTACTCCTCAAATGACTATTGATGTTGAGTCTATAGAAGATAAAAAAGATGCATCTATAAACAGATTGAATTTAGTAATATTTGAGTCTATCCTCGTTAGAAGAGATACTATATCTGATTCCAGTCATGGTTCAACGCATACAGAATTACAAGTCAAAAATAATCAAATTGTGAAAGCAGGAGATGTAATAGCTACTACTCAAATTCTTTGTAAAGAACAAGGATTGGTTCAATTACCAAATGTTATTGACGATGAGCCTATTAGAAGGTTAATTGTTGAAAGAGAAGAAGATAAAATTAAGATCAAAATTAGTAGTAAAACAGTAGTTAAAGTCGGCGATCGTGTAGTTGATGGTGATCCTGTGAGTCAATCTGAAAAATCAACTTCTTGTGGTGAAATCGAGGCCGTTTCCAGCAGTTCAGTAACCTTGAGACTTGGCAGACCTTATATGGTTTCTCCTGATTCGGTATTACATGTTAATGATGGAGATCTGGTTCTTAGGGGTGATGGTTTAGCTTTACTTGTTTTTGAAAGGCAGAAAACTGGAGATATTGTTCAAGGATTGCCTCGAATTGAAGAGTTGTTAGAGGCAAGGAGACCCAGAGATGCTGCAATTTTATGTAAAAAATCAGGAGTTGTTCAAATTAAAAAAGGTAATGATGAAGAATCCGTTTCATTATCAGTTATTGAAAAAGATGATTTAGTTAACGAATATCAATTGTTAATAGGAAAAAATATAATGGTTAGTGATGGACAACAAGTTAAAGGTGGAGAGGTTTTAACTGATGGTCCAATTAACCCGCATGAATTATTAGATTGTTACTTTAACGATTTAAAAGATGAAAAACCTTTATTAGATGCAGCTCGAGAGTCTATATCAAAACTACAAAGAAGTATGGTGAATGAAGTGCAAAACGTATATAAATCCCAAGGTGTAGCTATTGATGATAAGCATATTGAAGTCATTGTAAGACAAATGACGAGTAAAGTCCGTATAGAAGATGCAGGTGATACTACTCTCTTACCTGGCGAACTCATAGAATTGAGGCAGGTTGAAGATACAAATCAAGCAATGGCAATCACAGGAGGAGCTCCCGCAGAGTTTACTCCTGTATTGCTGGGTATCACTAAAGCCTCCCTTAATACAGACAGTTTTATATCCGCAGCCTCATTTCAAGAAACTACAAGAGTTCTAACAGAAGCAGCAATTGAAGGAAAATCTGATTGGTTAAGAGGCTTAAAAGAAAATGTTATTATCGGAAGATTAATACCTGCAGGTACTGGTTTTAGCGGATTTGTGGAGGAATTGGCATCAGAAGCTGGCCCACATCCTGATATTCTTGCTGAAGAATCAGGTGGATACAGAAGAACTCAGAATTTAAGACCTGACTATACAGTTGATATGCCACAATCACCGGCAGTAAGCTCTAGTGCAATACTTGATGATCCTAGTGATGAAGATTTGGAGACTACTCGCAACCGGCATGGAATAGATCCTTCTTCTAGTAATTTCGCTGCCTTTGCAAGACCAAGTGCTGAAAATCAATTTTCTGAAGATCAATTGCCAGATCCTGCTGCTCTAGAGGGATTACAAGAGGAGGGACTTTTGTCTGATGAATAGATATTATCTATTTTCATTTTTAGTGACTAGAATGAGTTCTTTAATTTAATAGTGATGATTAAGCCAGAGATTATTCCCAAAAGAAAACTACCTCGCTATGGATTTCATGTTTATAATGAAAGATTGAATGGCAGAATGGCTATGATTGGATTTATTGCGCTAATTCTTACAGAATTTTTCTTAAAACATGGTTTGCTGTTATGGTGAAAATAGTTTTGAACTAATGAAAAAATAATTTGAAAGATCTTATTGGAAGTAGTATCAAAGAATTAGAAAACGTAGCTTTAAATTATGGTCAAGCTGCATTTAGAGGTCGCCAAATATATAAATGGATATATAACTATAGAAATAAAAATAAAAATATTGATCAAATAGAAACCTTACCTTTAGATTTTAGGAAAAAGTTAAAACATGATGGTTTTAGAGTAAGCGAACTTGCTTTGCAAGAAAAAAACTTGGCTAGTGACGGCACTTTAAAATTGTTACTTTCAACATCTGACAGCGAAAGTATTGAGTGCGTGGGCATACCAACAGAAAAAAGATTGACTGCTTGTCTTTCTAGTCAAGTTGGATGCCCAATGGACTGTAAGTTTTGCGCAACTGGCAAAGAGGGTTTAAAGAGATCTTTAAAAAAGAGTGAAATATTAGATCAAATTTTATTTATTGAAAATGAAATGAATAGAAAAGTGACTAATATTGTTTTTATGGGCATGGGCGAGCCCTTATTGAATATTGATCATTTGCTCTTGTCTATAAAATCTATAAATGAAGATTTTCAAATTAGCCAGAGAAAGATAACTGTAAGTACTGTAGCTATTCCAAAAATGATAAATAAATTATCAGAAAAGTCTTTCCAAATTTTAGGGAATTGTCAATTCACCTTAGCAATAAGCTTACATGCTTCAAACCAAAAAACAAGAGAAACGATAATACCAAGTGCGAGAAACTATGATATCAAAAATATAATTGAGGACTGCAAGCAGTTCGTAAAAGATACAGGCCGGAGAGTAAGTTTTGAATATTTAATGCTTAGTGGTGTTAATGACAAATTAGAACATGCCAATGAATTGAGTAATTTGCTTAAAGGTTTTCAATGCCACGTAAATTTAATTCAGTACAATCAAATTGATGAGGTTGAATTTAAAAGGACCTCTATGAGAATTCTTCAATTATTTCAATCTAGACTTTCTAATAATGGAATTGCTGTCAGCTTTCGAAAAAGCAGAGGTCTAGATAAAAATGCTGCCTGTGGTCAGTTAAGACAAAATGCAAGAGATAAATAATATTATCCAGGAAAAATTTTTTAAAAGTCTCTTAAACAGGTTATTATTGTGTTAATTAATTTTGAATCTTTGGGTTTTATTCGAACAAAAATTTTACCTTTCGCTATTGTCGTACTTTTTGGGATTGCTTTCTTTGCTGTTAGTGCAAGAATTTGGTTGCCGGGAGATATGATGTCTCCTGCACCAATGAATTAATATTCTTAGTTTTTGAAATGACAAAAAATAATGATCCTGACAAAGAAAGTTTAGTTGACATT